>JANLZT010000026.1:0-15785 GCA_031366465.1 Betaproteobacteria bacterium
GTGGATTGCGCGATGTACGACCCGGCCGACCCCGGCGGGATTGAGTCAAAGCTCGATGTGCTGCTGGGCGACGCCGCGCTGCGCCAGCGCCTGGGCGACCAGGCCCGCCTCGCCCTGCGTGACCGGGGCTACTACTGGGACAGCAATGCGCGCCGGGCCATCGCGGCCGCCAATGAGCTGCTGGCGCCCCTGGCCGCTGCCGGGTGACGCTGATGCCAATCCCAGCCTTGACCCCCCCAACGCTAGGCCCTGCCTGATGACCGCTCCCCTGACCACCCTCTGCCTTGGCTCGCCGCGCTTCCCCGATGGGCCTGGCCTGGCCGGCCCCGCCGACCAGGCCTGGGCTGCGCTGGTGGGCCGCCACGGCGCGCGGGCCGCCGCCGGCCTGGTCAGCGGCGACTTCGCCGTGGCAATGCCACTGGCCGACGGCAGCGTCTTCTTGGCCATCGACCGCTTCGCGGTGCGCTCGCTGTGTTGGCGGGTCGATGGCAACACCCTGCACTTTGCCGAGCGGGCCGACCAACTGGCCGGCAGCGGCGCGGCGCTTGATCCGCAGGCGCTGTTCGACTACCTCTACTTCCATGTCATCCCGTCACCGCGCACGGTCTTCCAGGGCGTGCAGCGCCTGCCGCCGGGCCATTTTGCGATCTTCAAAGACGGCGTCTTGTCGGTCCAACCCTACTGGGTGCCCAGCTTCAGGCCGGCGCGTGAGCCGTCCTTCGACGGCCTCCGCGACGAGTTCCGCGGCCTGCTGCGTGACGCCGTGGCCCACCAGCTCGATGGCAGCCCGGCGGCCTGCTTCTTGAGCGGCGGCACCGACAGCTCCACCGTCGCCGGCATGATCGGGCTGGCTTGTGGCAAGCCCGCCATCTGCTACTCCATCGGCTTTGCCGCCGAGGGCTATGACGAGATGGAATTTGCGCGCCTGGCCGCCCGCCACTTTGGCTGCGAGCACCGCGAGATCTACGTCACCCCCGATGACCTGGTGCGCGACATCCCCAAGGTGGCGGCCAGCTATGACCAGCCCTTTGGCAACTCGTCGGCGCTGCCGTCCTTCCATTGCGCGGCCACCGCCCGCGCCGATGGCGTCACCCGCCTGCTGGCCGGCGACGGTGGCGACGAGCTGTTTGGCGGCAATTCACGTTATGCCTCGCAGCGGGTGTTCGACCACTACCAGCGCCTGCCCAAGCTGCTGCGGCGCGGCCTGCTGGAGCCGTTTTTCGGCCTGGGCCCGGTGGCCCGCACGCCCGGGCTCAAGAAGGGCAGCAACTACATCCGCCTGGCCAACACGCCGCTGCCTGATCGCTCGCAGGACTACAACCTGGTGCGCCGGCTGGGCTATGGCAATGTGCTCACGGCCGGCTTTTTGGCCCAGGTCAACACCGACCTGGTCAACCAGCAGCAGCGCCAGGTCTGGGCCCAGGCCGACTGCGACGACGAGATCGACCGCCATCTGGCCTACGACTGGCGCTACACCCTGGCCGAGTGCGACCTGCCCAAGGTGGTGGGCACCACCGCGCTGGCGGGTGTCTCGGTCGGCTTCCCGATGCTCGACGATGCCTTGCTGGATTTCTCGATGCGCCTGCCCGGCAGCTACAAACTGCGCGGCGACACCCTGCGCTGGTTCTTCAAAGAGGCGCTGCGCGGCTTCTTGCCCGACGCCGTGCTCACCAAAACCAAGCAAGGCTTTGGCCTGCCGTTCGGGGTGTGGATGGTGCAACACGACGGGCTCAAGCGCCTGGCCGGCGAGGCCTTGTCCAGCGCCGTCAGCCGGGGCCTGGTGCGGCCCGAGTTCGTGCGCCATCTGCTGGCCGACCTGCTGCCCCAGCATCCGCACTACTACGGCACCCTGGTGTGGATCCTCATCATGCTGGAGCACTGGCTGCGGGCCCATGCGCCCGACTGGAAGCAGCCGGGCTGAGCCTCAACGCCGCTGCAGGGCCAGCAGCGCCTGCAGCGTCATCAAGCGGTTGACCTGGTCCAGGCTGGTCAAGGCGGCGGGGTTCAACCAATCAGCGCAGGGCCCAGCGCCCAGGGCTTCGCACCATTCAGCGCTGGCCTGCGGGCTGGGCAGGCGCCCCAGCGCCTTCTGCAAGCGATAGGAATGGCGGCGCAAGCCGACCGGGCGCCAGCGCGTCAGATCGGTCTTGCGGCGGTGTTGCCAGGGCGGGCCGGCGCTGAAATCAAAGCCGTAGCTGCTGGGCCCTGCCGCCACCCGGGGCGACAACCGGGTGATCACCGCCGCCTCCAGCCGGCCGTACTCCTTCCAGGCCAGCGGCACGGCGGCCGCCAGCGCCACCAGGCCCGGGGTGACCAGTGGCGTCATGAAAGCGCCCTGGCGCGCAAACAGGCTGTTGTTGCAGCCCATCCAATAGCGCAGACGGAACAAGGTGTAGACCAGCTCCACCTCGGCGCGCAGCAAGGGCTGGCGCCGGGCTTGCGGGCTGCCACCCTCGCGGCCCAGCACCGCCAGGATCTCGTCCTGCACGCTGGCCACAAAAGCCTGGCGCTGCTCGGGCGCCAGGAACACCGAATCCAGCCAGCCGGCATAGAAAACCGAGAACAGATCGACAGCCGTGTAGGCGCCACCCGGCAGGTAGAAAAAATTGCGCAGGATCTCGCCGCCGCCGCCGTTGAGGTTGAGGCGCCCGGCCTGCACCTGCTTCAAACGGGTGGCCTGGTCGCAGCCGCGGTCAAACACACCGTCCACCGGCAGGCCGTCAAAAAAGTGCAGGTTGGACTCGATCTTGGCGGGGTTGAGCGGCGCCAGGTCACGGCCCGCCCGAGCTTTGTCAAGCGCATCCATGGGCAGGCCCAGCCGCTCGGCCAGGCCCACCGCCACGGCAACGTCGTCGTCTTGCGGCCGGCCATAGACGAACAGGTCCGGCCTGACGCCAATACCGTCCAGGGCGGCCAGCAGCAAGCGCGAATCAAAGCCGCCGGACAGCGCCATGCCGATGTTGGGGCCGTGGGCTTGCCGCAACTGGGTGAACTCCGCGGTGATCTCGGCCGACACCGCGGCCACCGCCTCGGCCGGTGATGCCGGGGCCCCAAGGCCCGCACGGCCCAGCAGGCGTTGCGGCGCATGCAGCTTGACTGCCTGCCCCGACATCAGGTTGCGCGCAACTGTAGGGTCGACCAGGCGGATGCCGGCAATCGAGGTTTGCAAGCCGTGGCTGGCCCCGAGCAAGACGTATTGCTGGGCCTGCAGACTGCTCGCAACCGTCACCCGGTCCAAGGCCGCGCAGCAGGCCAGCATGGAGGTCGAGATCAACCCGCCGCCCTCGACCTCGTAGACCTTCATCAGCCCCAGCGCGTCGCCTACCAGCCAGACGCCATCGTCGCGCCCCAACAGCATGCAGTAGGCGCCCGAGATCTGGTCCCAGGGCCAGGCCTGGACGGCATCGTCGCGCTGCAGCAGGCGTGTCAAGGCGGCCGTGCTGCCCAGCCCGCGCCAGTGAAAAGCCCCGACCGAGACCGCAAAACGCTGGCCCAGCCGAACCGCGCAACCCGAGCCGGTGGCCTGGGCCGGCGTCGGATAAAGCCAGGCCGCGCCACCGGCCCAGTCAAAGCGTTGCGGGCCGCCAAAACCCTGGGCTGCTGCCGACGCCTGCGCCAGGGCCAGGCTTTGGCCCGCTCGTGCAGAGGCGGTCTGCGTCGCCAAGATCAACATGCTCATCAGGTTTGCCTTGTGTGGGCGGCCCGGTGGGTGGGGAGCGGCAAGGGTGCCGGCCCGGTCAGCCCGGCCCCAGGGCGTTCAACCCGGGCTCTTCACCGGCTTGGACAGCGTCACCATGACCCAGCCGCGCAAACCCCGGAATACGTCGAAACGGTTGATCAGCTTCTCATACAACATGCCGATGGCAAACAAAATACCGCTGAACATCAAGTAATTCGGATACTGGCTCAGGTAGTCAATGCGCTCAACTTTCAAATGCGCCTGGGCTGCCAGCCGCAAAATATCGGCGCGGGTATTGGTCTTGTAAGCCGTCGGGAAGGTGTCTTCCTCCTCGCGCCCCTCGACAGCCCGCACCACCTTGGCGTGGAATCGATTGGGCACCAAGCGCGCCACTTGGGTGCCGTAGTCCCAAAAATTGGCCGTCAGAAACACAATCTGGCCGCCCGGCCGCAACACCCTTGCCAGTTCGGCATAGACCGCCTGCGGGTCGGTCAGGTGCTCAAAAACGCTGCGTGACATGATCAAATCGACACTTGAATCAGGCAACGGCAAGCGGGCCAGATCGGCGTTGTGCACTTCAATATCCGCCGGCACGTCGGTGAACTCCACCAATTCAACGCCGATCAAGCGTGCGACCTTGCCGCGGAATTTCTGCAATACCGGTGTGGTTCGACCACAGCCGGCATCCAGCAGCACCCCGGTGCTCGGCCGGATCAATGACGCGACATGCCGCTCAAATATCCGATAGGGATGCTCGTCGCTCTTGTAGAAGCGGTCGCGAAGTTGCACTGCAAAGGAGGAAATCATGTTTTTTGGACTGCGCGATGCCCCAGGCCCAGCACCCTTGGAGGGCGCTTTGATCAGGCTGTGGCGGGTTGAGAAATATCAAAGGATCGACCCAGCCGGCCCGCCACCAGCCTGCCAATCCACGGCTGCGGCAGCAAATCCCAGGGCGTGAACCTTGGCAACTGGTAGCAGTCATCGCCGGGCCGGGCAACCCCTGCGGCGGTCGACACGGCGGCGGCGAAACCTTGGCGCTTGACGATGGCCGCATGCCGGTGGCTGTAATCTCGGCCAGGCTGGCCGTTGGGATAGGCAAACAGTGACACCGGCCGGTCAAGCAGGCCCTCCAACAGACTGCGGCTGTCTCTGATTTCAGCCTCGGCCTGTGCATCATCGGCCAGTTCAAGGATCGGGTGGCTCACCGTATGGGCGCCTATCTCCATACCTGCGGCGTGCAAGGCCCGGACTTGCGCCCGGCTCATCATCAGATTATCGGGCAAGCCCGGTGGCCGGCATTGACGCTGCAATCGCAGCAGCGCCGCTTGGCGCTCGTCCTGGCCCAGGTATTTGATGAGGGGCAGTATCCGGCCAATCGCCTGGGTACGCTGCGCCGGGGTCTGCAGGTCGACCTGGCCCAAGCCGAATTCAGCCAGGTCAAGGCGCTGCAAGGGGCTGGCCCTGACACACTCGATAACCGAATCGTTGAACATCCTGCCGCCATCGAGAAAACCCGTGGCAATAAAGAAACATGCCGGCAAGCCATGCCGCTTCAGAATTGGCAGGGCAATATCGAAGTTATCGGCATAACCATCATCAAAGGTAATACTCAAGGCATTGGCTGGCAAATTGCCCTGGCGCAACGATTGTACCGCGTCCGCCAATGGCAGCACCGTGAAGATCCTGGCCACCAAAGCCATCAGCCGGTCAAAGCGGGCCGCATCCATTTCAGCCGGAAACAACCGGTCTGGCGTCGCCAGTACGCGGTGGAAGATCAGAATGGAAAGTCTTGGCCCGGTGACACGGGAAAACCCTTGAACCGCCAGGCGAGATACCAAACCGAGGGCCTCGTCAGACACTGGCATCACCGCGCCACAGGGCCAAGCCGAAACACTCCGGATCACTTTTTACGCCAAACATGCCAAAATCCTCAGGCAGCCACCGCCACCGGCCCCGGCGGGCCGGCGACGGCGATGCCGGCATTCAATGGAGGCACGGCCGCTGCAGCGATCCTGAGCGCTCGGTCCTTGATCTCACACTGGCAAAATGACACCAGGGCCAGAATATAAAATGGCAAATCGAAGGTCATCAGCGAGAGGAAGGCGCCGCCGGCACAAAAGCCCACGGTTGATACTTGGCACATCCGCAGCAGTGTCGGCATCCAATCTTGATATTCAGGGATTTTTTCGGCCTGCTTGGCAAGCCTGGCCGCAGCAAACCACACCCAAAGCCAAATGTACAAATAAAGCCCCAGGCCAACGAAACCATGCTCACCCAAGGCCTGGAAGTAGATGCTGTGGGCGACCCAGGCATTGCCCGTGACAGCTTCATATTTTGAATCGATTGGCGCATACCTCTCAAAAAATGCAAGGGTATCGGCACGAAAGCCTGCCCCCACCAGCGGGCGATCAACTGCGGCATTCCATAGAGTCTGCCAGGTATAAATTCTCGACATCGCCGAGGTATCCTCGCCATAGGTTTGAATGGTGTCCATCCGCGAGGTCCAGGTATCGGGCATGAAAGCAATACCAGCCCCGATCAGCAGGATCAACACCAGGCTGAAGCGCACCGGGTTTTTGCTCTTGCTGCCCAGCACAAAGGCCATCGCCAGCAAACCCACCAAGGCGCCGCGCGATTGAGAGCCGAGGATCGAAACGCCGACCAGCACCAGTGCCAGCAACAAAAATTGCTTCAGCCATTGCCGGGTGGCGGCGTGCCGAAGGTAATAAATCAGCGGCAAGATAACGATCAGCGCCACCGCCAGGGCATTGTTTTCTTCAACCATGCTGCCGGTCGGCCCCCAAACTTTGTAGGAGCCACCGGTCATCAGCGTAAAAATGCCGCCTTTGAACCCGAAGTAGCCAATCGATACCACCACCACCCAGATCAAGCGCTCTATTTTCACCCGGCCGCGAATCACCATCAAGGTAACCATCAGCATCAAAAATATTTTCGAGACAAAGATCCAACGATCCCAAACCATTTCAGGCGGATTGATCGATACCAGTGACGTGACCGTCATCCAAAGCCACAGCAACAACAGCGCCACCACCCCGCCATTGATCGGGATCGGCCGCCTGTCTTTCGAGATCAGCAGGCTGACAAGTGACACCAAGGCCGCCGATTGAGCCCATGGAATGCTGTTTGCAAAGCCATAAGCCATGCGGTGCGGGTTCATCAGCGACAACCAGGCCCAGAGGTAGGCGCCAAACTCGACCTGGCGCAACGTCTTGACCAGAAGCGCTATAATGACCAGTGCCAAAATAATATCGCGCATACTAAAATTTATCCACGCAAGGATTCAAACAGCCGCACCTGATCCTGGCTGGTGCGGCCCCAGCCAAAATCCTCGGCATAACGCCTGACCAGTTGGCGATCAATGCGCGCAGCCAGCAATTGATCGATGGCCAGCGCAAAGGCGGCCGGGCTGCGGTCGGTCACCACCCGGCCCACCGAGGGGGATTGCACGATCTCAGACACGCCCCCCACCTGGCTGGCCACCACCGGGGTGCCGCAGGCCATGGCCTCCAACAGCACATTGGGCCAGCCCTCGCGGCTGGAGGCCAGCACCAGCACATCGGCGGCGCTGTACCAGCGCGCCAGATCGTGGTTGGGCACCATGCCGACAAAGCGCACCGCCTGGGCCAGGCCGAGCGATGCCGCCAACTGCGCCAGCGGCCCGGCATCCGGCCCTTCGCCGATCACCAGCAAGCTGGCCTGCGGGTGCTGGCGCCGCAACAAGGCCAGCGCTTCAATCACCAGGCGCTGCCCCTTGTGCGCCTGCAGGTTGCCCACGGTCAGCAACACCGGCCCACCGCCAAGCCCCAGTTCAGCCCGCATCGCGGCTGGGGCCAAGGGGTGGAAACGCTCCAGATCGACGCCGTTGCGCATCACATGCAGGCGCCGGGCGTCAAACGCCAGTGCCCGCATGCGCTCGACCAGGGCGGCAGAGACGCCGATGGACGCACTGGCGCGCCGGCCCGCCCACTGCAGCATCTTGCGCGGCCAGAAGAAATTTGAGATCAGGTTGATGTCGGTGCCACGGGCGGTGACGGTCACCGGCTTGCCGAACCAGGCGCCAAGCAGCGTGGCGGCGACGCCGTCCGGGTAGTAGTAGTGGGCGTCGATGACATCAAAGTCAAAGCCCGACGCCAGCAAACGCCGCAGCGCCGGCCGCGCGCCCAGCGCCAGCAGCAGGGGCGCGGCGGTCATGCCGATGCGTGGCGGCAAGAAATAGCGCGGATGGACCACCGCAATGCCGTGGCGGGTTTCCTGCGCCGGGGTGCGGGCCATGCGGGCGTAGTCGCCCCAGCGCGGATCGCTGGACGGAAACCACGGCACCGGCGCCACCACCCGGGTCTCGACCCGCCCGGTCTTGAGCAGCTCGCGCAGCCGGGTCTCGACAAAGATGCCATGCATGGGCCGCGCGGCACTGGGGTAGAGCGTGGAGAACAGCAAGGTCTTGACGGCGCGGCTCATCGGCGCAGCCTCAGGCAGCCACCTTGAGCTGCGAATCACCCATCACATTGCGCAGAAAGGCATCGAACATCAGCAAGGTCCAGAGCGGCGTGCTGTGGTCAGCCCGGCCGGACTCATGCTGGTCCACCCACTGGCGCACCACCGCCGGGTTCAGCCAGCCGCCGTCCAGCACCGGGCCTTCGAGCAGCGCGCCGCGCAGGCGTTGGCGCAAGGGCCCGCGCAGCCAACGCGCCAGCGGCACCGAAAAACCCATCTTCGGCCGGTACAGCACGTCGTTGGGCAGGTGCGGCTCCATGGCTTTCTTGAAAAAAGCCTTGCCATTGCTGCCCTTGAGCTTGAACGCGGACGGCAGGCTGGCCGCCCACTCCACCAGCTCATGGTCCATCAAGGGCTCGCGCACCTCCAGCGAGTGCGCCATGCTGGCGCGATCAACCTTGGTGTTGATGTCACCCACCAGGTAGGTATGGGTGTCGATGTACTGGATCAAGGCCAGCGGATCGTCGGTGTTGGCGCGGCGGGCATGGCGATCAAACACGTCGTAGGCGCTGTAGCCGCCGAGTTGGCTCTTGAGCGCCGGGCTGTAGAGCTGGCTGCGCATCGGCTCGCGGATGAAGCTCATGCTGTGGAAGTAAGCCTCAACCGAGCTGCGCGCCATACCCTGGAAGGTGGTCTTGGCGCGCAGCACCCGGGGCGCCCAGTCGGCCTTGGGATAGAGCCGGCCCAGCAGCCCGAAGACCGGCCGGCGCACCCCTTCGGGCAGGGCCGATCGCATGCGCTCTTCCATCAAATGCATCTGGTAGCGGCGGTAGCCGCCAAAGGTCTCATCGCCGCCGTCGCCGGACAAGGCCACCGTCACATGCTTGCGCGCCAGTTGGCAGACCCGGTAGGTCGGGATGGCCGAGCTGTCGGCGTAGGGCTCGTCATAGAGCCGGGCCAGCGTATCGATCAGGTCGAAGTCATCGCTCTTGACGGTCTCGACATGGTGCCGCGTGTGGTAGCGGTCGGCCACTTGCTTGGCGAACTCGCTCTCGTTGAAGGCCGGGTCGTCGAAGGCGATGCTGCAGGTGTTGACCGGGCCGTCAGACAGGCCGGCCATGGCCTGCACCACCGCGCTGGAATCAACACCGCCCGACAAAAAGGCGCCGAGCGGCACCTCGGAAATCATCCGCAGGTCCACTGACTCTTTCAACCGGCGCACCAGCTCAACACCAGCGTCTTGCTCGCTGATCGGGTTGTCCAGCGTGAAGCGCACATCCCAATACTCACGCGGCTCGCCCACCGCCTGGCCACGCCGGATCGCCAGGGTGTGGGCGGGCGGCAGCTTCTTGGCCTGCCGGAAGATGGTGCGCGGCTCGGCCACATAGCCGAGCGCGAAATATTCTTCCAGCGCCAGCGGGTCGATATCGCGCTTGAGCCCGCCGTTGCCGGATTGGTAGGCCAGCAGGGATTTCAGCTCGCTGCCAAACAGCAGGGTGCCATCGTCGAGCAGCGCGTAATGCATGGGTTTGACACCCAGCCGGTCACGCGCCAGGAACAAGGTCTGGCGGTTGCGGTCCCACAGCGCAAAGGCAAACATGCCGCGGAAGCGCAGCACGCAGGCCTCGCCCCACTGCTCCCAGGCGTGCACGATCACCTCGGTGTCGCTCTTGGTCTTGAAGACATGGCCGTGGGCCTGCAGCTCGGGGATCAGCGAGCGGTAGTTGTAGATCTCGCCGTTGAACACCACCACCACCGAGCCGTCTTCATTGAACAGCGGCTGCTGGCCGGTGGCGATATCAATGATGGACAGCCGGCGATGGCCGAAACCCAGGCCGGGCTCGATGTGCAAGCTGCCCTCGTCGGGCCCGCGGTGGTGCTGCGAATCGTTCATGCGCTGCAGCACGGCCTGCGAGACCGGGTTGCCCTTGCGGGTGTCGAAGATGCCGGTGATGCCACACATGTCAAAGATTTCCTATGAAACGCCGCTGGCAGCGAGTTGCCGGTCATACAGGCCCTGGTAGGCCGCCACCATGGCTTGCAGGCTGAAGCGCTGCTCGACCACCCTGCGGCCCTGGCTGCCCATCCGGGCGCACAGCGCGGGATCCCGCCACAGGCCCAATATCGCCTCGGCCATGGCCTGGGGGTTGTCGGTGGGCACCACCCGGCCGGTCTGCCCGGCCACCACCAACTCGGCATTGCCACCCACATCGGTCGCCACCACGGGCAGGCCGCAAGCCATCGCTTCAAGAATGGTATTTGAAATGCCCTCGGCCAAGGACGGCAGCACAAAACAATCCAGGCCCCGCATGACATCCACCACGTCAGCGCGCTCGCCGGGCAGCCAGGCGGCTTGGGCGGCCCCGGCCGACGCAAGGATCGCCTGGGCCGCTAACCGCTGGTCGCCGTCGCCCACCATCAACAGTCGAGCGCTGCGGGCGAAATCAGCGTTCAGCTCGCGGGCCCGCACAAAGGCGCGTGCCAGCAGTGCCTGGTGCTTCACCGCCGCCATGCGGCCGACGGTGCCCACCAGCCAATGGCCAGGCCGCGAGAACGGGCTTCCGGCGATGGCCGTGGCTTGTTTGCCGGCCGCCGGCGCAAACCTGTCGGTGTCCACGCCGTTGTAGATCTGGGTGATGCGGCCCCGGGCGATGCCCACGGCGCCCGCCAGGTAGTTCTCAAGATCGCGCGACAGCGCCACGTAGCGTTGCACAAAGGGCGCGTACAGGCGCCGCAAGCGCTGATGGTGGCGGCTGCTGCCGTCAAGGTCCCCCACGTCGCGGCCATGTTCGCCGTGGATGCGTACCGGCACCCGGGCCGCCCAGGCTGCGGCCTGCATCTCCAGCGCCGCCAGGTTGCGGGTGTGCACGATCGCCGGGCGATGCTGGCGCAGCAAGCGCCACAGCGCCGGATACAACCTCAGGCCATGGCCAGGCCCTTTGTTCAGGGCGATGCAGCGCACGTCCTGCCGCCGCAAGCGCTGCCGAAAATCAGTGACCGATGTCAGCGCCACCACCATGTGGCGATAGGCATCGGCCGGCATGTGGTTGATGAGGTTGACCACACCGTTTTCCAGCCCGCCCGTGTCAAAGCGGTGCAGCAGGTGCACGACCAGCGGCGGCTGGGCAGCTAGCGTCACAGTCTCCAGACTCGGTAGCCCGCGCGCCGCAGCACTGCTGCATCAAAGGCCGCTTTCACATCGATGAAGGCGCCGCCCTTGACCAGCTTGCGGCCGATGTCGTCCATCGACAGCGCGCCGTATTCGCGGTGCGACACCGCCGCCACGATCGCATCGGCGCAGGGCAGATCGTCAAAGGGCAGCAGGCGCACGCCGTATTCGTGCATGGCCTCGTCGGCCTCGGCCTGGGCATCGGTGACGAAGATCTCCACCCCATAGCTTTGCAGCTCGTGGATGATGTCGATGACCTTGCTGTTGCGCAGGTCACCGCAGTCCTCTTTGAAGGTCAGGCCCAGCACATTGACCCGCGCACCCTTGATCGGGCTGCCGCTGGCGATCATCTGCTTGATGGTTTGCTCGGCCACAAACTTGCCCATGCCGTCATTGATGCGGCGCCCGGCCAGGATCACCTGCGGGTGATAGCCCAGCATGTCGGCCTTGTGGGTCAGGTAGTAAGGGTCCACGCCAATGCAATGCCCGCCCACCAGCCCGGGCTTGAACTTCAGGAAGTTCCATTTGGTGCCGGCCGCTTGCAGCACCTCGCTGGTATCGATGCCCATCTTGTCGAAGATGATGGCCAGCTCGTTCATCAGCGCGATATTCAGGTCTCGCTGGGTGTTCTCGATCACCTTGGCGGCCTCGGCGGCCTTGATGCTGCTGGCCCGGTGCACCCCGGGCTCCACGATCATTTCGTAGAGCTTGGCCACCTTGTCCAGCGTCTCGGGCGTGTCACCCGAGACGATCTTCAGGATCTTGGTCAGCGTGTGCTCTTTGTCGCCCGGGTTGATGCGCTCGGGGCTGTAGCCGACAAAAAAATCCCGCTTCCATTTCAGGCCCGATTCACGCTCCAGCACCGGGATGCAAACCTCCTCGGTGGCGCCGGGGTAAACGGTGGACTCATAGACCACGATGGCGCCTTTTTTCAAGTGGCGGCCGGCGCTGGTGGACGCGCCGATGAGCGGCCTGAAATCAGGGATATGGGCCTGGTCAACCGGCGTGGGCACCGCCACGATGATGATGTCGGCCTCGGCCAACAGGGCGCCATCGGCGGTATAGACCGCATGCTTGGCCGCCGCCAGGGCTGAATCCGGCAACTCACGCGAAGGGTCGGTGCCGCGCAGGCAAGCGGCCACCTTGTTCTCGGCAATATCGAATCCGATGGTGCGGATGCGTTTGCCAAACTCCACCACCAAAGGCAGGCCCACATAGCCCAGGCCGATCACTGCAAGTGTTGTCATGTCTATCCAAGTCTTCAAACATTACGGCCATTTTCCATGGCGCAAATTCAATGGTTCTGGCGGGCCTGCATCAAGCTGCGTTGAAGCAAGTCAAAATTCTGGCTGACGAAGGCCGACAGTTGGCGCTTGGCGGCCGCCTCATCGGGCAGCGCTGACACCAGGTGGATCACCGCGCTGTCGTCGGGCTCACCGCGCACGGCCAGCCAGGCTTGCATCAGCTTGGCCTCGATATCGCCGTGCGCCAGCCGCCCGCCTATCCAGTAGGTCTGCCAGACGGTGCGCTGGGGCCGGTCGGCACTGGACTGCCCTTGGCCCTCCGCCGCCAGGATGGTGGCGGTGCGCCAGCTATGGGTGGCGCCCGGCCCCGTGGCCTCTGCGATACCGCTCTTGAGCAGGATCCAGCGGTGGTCTTCGGGATCGATCAGCATGTTGTTGGAACTGATCATCTTGACATCGCCGGTTTGGCCTCGGTAATAGGCGACGTGCACCGTCACCTCGCCCTCGGGACCTTGGTAGCGCCGCGCCAGGTGCAGGGTGGCGGTGGCAAAGAAAGGCTTCCAGTCGCCCGCAGCGGCGGCACCCGATTGCCAGCCCGCCAGCGCGGGAGGCAACTCGTAGCGCAGCGGTATCGCGGCCGCCGAGCCGCGCTGCCCGGCCTGTATCCACAAGGGCCATTGCAGCACCAGCAGTGCCAAAGCAGCCACCAGCAACGGCGCCCAGGCCGCAGGCTCGGCCGGGCCCGTGCTTGCCACGCCGGGCGATGGCGGCACAGCGTCGGCCGGCAGGGGGTCGAACTCAGCCCAACGGGCGCCTATGAAGAACAAACCCAGGATGATGACGCCGTAGAAAACCCAGCCGTAGACCAGGTGATCGGCGCCGGTGGCGATCTCGTTGTTGGATAAATGGCCCAGCATCACGATCATGTAGGCACGCACCCAGTTCGCCACCACCGGCAACACGATCGAAACCGCGACAAAGATCGCCCGGCGCTTGGTTGAGCGGTAGTTCAGGTAGGCAAACAGGCTGCCGACCATGAAGGTGGCCACCAGGTAGCGGATGCCACCGCAGGCCGCCACCACCGCCCATCGGCCGGATGGAATGACCAGTTGCTGGCCCTCCTGGTAGACCGGGATGCCCGTCAGCCGCAGGCCTGCCACCAGGGCTTGCGCTGTCCAATGCATCAAGGTGGGTGTCAAGAACTCGCCAATCGGCACCGCAAAGAATGCAAACGCCAGTGGGAAGGTCAAGGCCCGTGCCACTCGCCAGCCCAGCACCAAGGGCACAGCCGCCACCACCATGGCGGTCATGGCCAACTGGGTGGCAGACGCCACATTGACCAGATGGCCCAGCCACCACAGCAGCGCCAGGCCCGCCATGGGCAGCAACATCCAAGGCATTGCGCGGGGCTGGATGGCCGCCAGCTCAGCGCGCTTGCGCCAGATCAACCAGGCCACGATGGGTGGCACGATGAAGGCATGGGTGAAGGTCTCGGACCGATACCAGATATCGACCATCGCCACTGCGGTGTCGCGGTACAGCAGCAATATCAACAGGATCAGGGCCAGGGTGGCGGCGAACGGCAGGCGCCAGGCCACAGTCACACGCGCCGGCGTCCAGGTCAGAGATGTCATGCGTGCACCACTTCGGATTCGATTGCAGGGTGGCCGGCCAGGCCGTGGCGCGGCGCAACATCCAGCAGCGCTACATCCAGCTGCGCAAGTTGCGCCGACCAACTGAAGCGCCCCAGCACGCAGGCCCTGGCCGCAGCCCCCATCGCGCGGGCCCGGCCTGGGTTTGCCAGCAGGCACTCTATGTGTTCCACAAACTCAGGCGCGGGCCCCGCTGACAGGCATTCAACCCCGCTGCGGGCCTCGATGGCCTCGACGCAGTGGGTGGCTGCCACCACCGGGCAGGCCATCGCCATCGCCTCCAAGACCTTGTTTTGCACGCCGCGGGCCAGGCGCAACGGCGCCACCACCACCGCTGCGTGTTGCAGGTAGGGGCGCACATCGGGCACCGTGCCTGTGACCACCACGCTGGCGCAGGCCAAGGCGCGCACCTCTGCAGTGGGGCTGCGGCCGACGATGAACAGTCGCAAACCCGGCCTGCCGATGCGCAGCAGGAGCAGCACCTCGGCCACAAACCACTGCACCGCGTCGACGTTGGGCCAATAGTCCATGGCCCCGGTGAAGACCAGCGCCTGCTCGGCCACCAAGAAAGGCGACGGCCGCGCATCGTCGGGCTTGAACTGGTCTGCATCCACCCCATTGCCCAACGACCGCACACGGCCACGGCACTCCGGCGCGAGTTGCTCAAACAACGCCACCTCTTTGTCGGTTACCAAATAGGCATGTTGAGCCGCCGCGACAACCGCCCGCTCGTAGCCCAGCAGTTGCCGGCCTTCACGGCGATACAACCAAGACATCGGCCAGGGGTGCCGCACCGCATACTCGGCCCACTTGGCCGAATCCACATCCACCAGATCGGCCAGCATCGGCAACTGCGGCTGCCGCAGCGCATAGGGCGCCATCGACGACGAAAACACCACCACCGCATCGATGGCATGAGTCTTCACAATTTCGGCCACCCAGCGATGCAGGGTTTCATCCTGGTAATAACGCAGGGTCAACGGTTCACCCAGCAACAGGCCCAGCAGGCTGCGAAGCTTGGCCCACCGAGGGCGCAGCGGCAGCACACAGCTGTCAGCACACATGGCCTGCACCGCCGGTACATGCTGGGCATCATCGGGGTCATCCAGGAAGGTGCCGAGAAATACACGGTGTTGCCGGCAGAGATGCCGCAACAAATGGTAGGAGCGCACCTTGTCGCCCTTGTTGGGGGGGTAAGGCAAGCGGTGCACCAGAAACAACAAATTGGCCATGGCAGCGGTCTCGAATTTCTCTCAGCCCAGGCCCCGCACAATCATCGGCCCCAACCGGTTGGCCCAGCTGATCGGCAGGCGCCGCCAGGCTTGGATCACCAACTTATATTTGGCATTTGATGGGTTGTTCTGCGGCACCGCATCGCGTTTGTAGAGCTGATACTCATAGTTCAACGGCGTCGGCTCGAAACCCCAGTTCTTCTTGAAGGCATAGGGCCCGGTGCCTTGTTTGCTGCGGCCATAGTCAAAAACCTTGTAGCCCCGCGCGCCGGCCCGCCGCATCAGCTCCCAATACTTGAAATCATTGCAGGCCAGATCGCGCGCTGACTCATCATCGCCCGCATAGTAGGCCAG
>JANLZT010000064.1:0-8863 GCA_031366465.1 Betaproteobacteria bacterium
GTGCGTCGCCGGCAGCTCGCGCTGCAGTGTGGCCAGCTCGCGCTGCAGCAGCGCGCGGCAGCCGTGGTATTCGTCGCGCAGGTAGAGGTAGACCGCGTCCACCGCCACCGCCCAGGCGGCGATCAGCAGGCCCTCCAGGAAGCGGTGCGGGTCGGTCTCGATCAGCACCCGGTCTTTGAAGGTGCCAGGCTCGCCCTCGTCGATATTGACCGCCATCAGGCGCGGCCCGGGCTCGTTGCGGACGATGCGCCACTTGCGGCCGGCCGGGAAGCCCGCGCCGCCCAGGCCGCGCAGGCCGGCATGCTCCAGTGCCTGGATCACCGATTCGGCGTCGCGCCGGCCGTCCAGACAGTCCTGCAGCAGGCGGTAGCCACCGGCGGCCCGGTAGGCGCTGAAGTGTGTGTCGTCATCGGGCGGATGCCGGGTCTGGCCCGCCGCCACCGCCGCCACCACCTGCGCGGCGGCCGCAGGCGCCACCGGGTTCTGGCCCACCACCACCGCCGGGGCCTGCTCGCAACGGCCCACGCAGGGCGCGGCGATCACCCGCACGCCGGGGCCCAGCAGGGCCGGCAGGCGGGCCAGCAGATCGGCGGCGCCGGCCATCTCGCAGGGCAGGCCGTCACAGACCCGCACCGTCAGGCCGGGCGGCGCCGCCTGGCCCTCTTTGACGATGTCGAAGTGGTGGTAGAAGCTGGCCACCTCGAAGACCTCGGCCTGGGCCAGGCCCATTTCCTGGGCCAGGGCCGCCAGGTGGGCGGCCGAAAGGTGGCCGCAGTGGTCCTGGATCCTGTGCAGGTGCTCGATCAGCAGATCGCGCTGGCGGGCTGAGTCGCCCAGCAACTGGCGCACCTGGGCCAGCGCGGCGGCGTCCACCCGGCGGCCCTTGGGCGCCTCGCGCTTGCGCTGGCGGCTGGGCAAGTCGCCTTGCACGGCTTCTTGCACGCTGATCGGTATCACGGGGTGGCGCATCAACAATCCTTGGGCTGGCGTGCCCGGCCGGGGTTGACGCGCCGGGCTGCGAGGATTGTGCCGGGCTGGCGCCAGGTTTTGAGCGCTTGGGCTCGGCGCTCTCAGGCTTCGACGTGGATGTGCAGCGCCTCCAGGCGCGAGCGGTCGGCGTTCCAGCGGCCGACCACCGCCACCCGGCGGCGCGCCGCCAGCAGCCGGGCGCTGCCGCCCTCGAAGACGGTGCTGGCCGACCAGACCACGGTGATGCCCCTCAGCACAAAGCTGCGGCGCGGCGTGTCGGCGGCGCTGATCGTGCCTTCCAGCTCGACCGGCTCGTCGGGCTCCACCCGCACCGTGCTGGCCAGCAGCAGGCCGCGTATCGACCGCCCGCGCACCACCGCCCGGGCGCCCAGCGCCAGCAAATTGCTGCCGGCACCCAGGGTGGCCGCGCTGGCGTCGACCTCGACACCATCGACCGCAAAGCGCCGGAGTGACTCAAAGCGCGTGACGCGCCCCTCCAGCTCGGCCTCCACCCGGTCGGGCAGGTGCAGGGCATCTGAGCGCACCGCCAGCAAGACGGCATTGCCGCCAATCAAGCCGGGCGCCAGGCGCGCGCGCACCACGCCCCCCACTGCTACATCGTCGGCGATCTGCGGCACCTGGCCACCCTGGGCGACGGCCTGCAGCGCGCCGATGGCCAGCCGGCCGCTGTTGCGGTCGAGCAAGCGCAACACGCCGCGCAGCACCCAGGCGCCGCTGGCGGGCGCCAACGCCAGCCGGGTGGCGACGATGCGCCCGCCACTGGGATCGAGCTGGCCCCAGACCTGCAGCAGCAGGCCGGGCTGCAGCGCCGCCAGGCCGCCGGCCAGCGCCGCATCAAAGCGGGTGCCGGGCGTCACCACCACCCGCTGGCCCAGGGCCGTGAAGCTGCTGGTGGCAGCGTCCACCGCCGCCACCGGGCCGCGCAATTGCTCACTCACCCGCAGCGTGCGGGCCCGCGCCAGCGGCGCTGCGGCGCTGTAGCCGCGCGGCGCTTCGGCCTCGATCTGGCAGGTCATGCCCGGCTGCAGGAACTGCGGCGCCAGCGGCTGGCCGTCACCATCGCTGATGGCGCTGTCGGTGGTGTCGAAGGGCAGGCCGTTGAGCGTGATCGGTGCGGTGCTGTCAATCGGCGCGCTGACAAAAATCGCCAGCGCCGCGCCGGTGCCGCCGCTGTCCACCCCGCCCAGCGGCAGGCGTTGTGGATCGTCCACGGCCGCCGGGGCCGCGCCAGGGTCGTCGCTGCCACCGCCGCCGCAGCCGGCCAGCCCCAGGGCCAGGCCCAGATTGACGCTGCCCATCAAGCCGCCCAGCAAGCTGGCCGCAGCGCTGCCCAACAGCAGGCGACGGCGCGGTGCCAGGTCGGCCGGGCCGCGCGGCAGGCAGGCTTCAGGGGCGGGCAGGCGGGGCGTCTTCATGGTCGGTCTCCTGGAGGGGTTCGTGGTAGCTGAACAGGCCGATGCGCGCGCGCGAGCGGGCGCCGCGGCCCTGGGCCTTGTCGTCGGCGATCAGCCGTTCCAGCGCGGGCACGGCGCTGGCCGCCAAGCTGGCCCAGAGGGTCTGCGCCAGTGCGCGCAGGGTGGCGGCCGACTCTGGCGACAGCTCGTCGGTGAACAGCGCTTGCTCGAAGTGCCGGCGCTCCCGGTGCACCACGTTGTCGGTGGCCGCAGCCAGGTGGTCGCCGACGTTGGCACCGAGAAAGCCGTAGAGGCGCGGGTCGTCGTCGCCCGGCACGAAGCGGTCGGTCAGCAGGGACACGGTCTGGCCGTCCTCGCTGAGCGCGGCCAGGCCCAGCCGGCACAGCTCATCGAGCAGGCTGCGAGGGTGTACATGCCGCGTGACCGACTGGGCCAGGGCCTCGAAGCTGGGCGCCTTGCCGCTGCGCGGCAGCGGCTTGGGCAGCGCGCCGGCCCGGCGCAAGGCCTTGGATGAGACCCAGCGCAGGAACACCTGGGTGGCCGGTGACGGCCGCTGCACCGCCAGCGGCTGCAGGTCGGCGGTGATGCGGGCCACCTCGCGCCGGTTGATGCCGGTGCTGATGCTGACCTGGCTGACATCGCGCGCCGCCGCCGTGCCGGCCGCACGCCGGGCATCGCGCGCGGCACGCACAAAAGCGCGCTTGAACAGCTCCTCGGCCTGGGCAAAAGGCAGGCCCTGGGCGACACACAGCCTGGCCAACGGGGCCAGCACGGCTTCGGCGGCATCGAGTAACAACTGCGGTTGGTCTTGGCTTGACATGGGCGGTGAACAGGCGCAAATTATAAATGCGCAAGTTGCGCATTTATACAAAAATTTAGTCGGCGGACCAACCACCCAAGCCTTGGAGAACCCATGTCCACCTACGCCCTCAACGTCAACGGCGTTGACCGCAGTGTCAACGTCAGTGCCCCCGACATGCCCTTGCTCTGGGTGCTGCGCGACGTATTGAACCTCACCGGCACCAAGTACGGCTGCGGCATCGAGGTCTGCAAGGCCTGCACCGTGATGATGGACGGCCAGCCCGAGAAGTCTTGCGTGGTCGATATCTCGTCGGCGGCGGGCAAGCGGGTGGTCACCGTGGAGGGGCTGTCGGCCGACCGCAGCCACCCGGCCCAGAAGGCCTGGATTGCCCACCAGGTGCCGCAATGCGGCTACTGCCAGTCGGGCATGTTGATGGGCGTGGCCTGCGCCATGCAGGCCGGCCTCCACGGCCCCGAGATCGCCTCCGAGCTGAGCAATCTGTGTGTCTGCGGCACCTACCAGCGCATCAAGAGCGCGGTGGCCACGCTGTGACCCCAATGACCCCTTCCTCCGGAGACCTCGCCATGACCGCCCCTTTCACTCTCCAGCGCCGGGCCTTTCTCGGCAGCGCTGGCGTCTTCACGCTGGGCCTGTCCCTGCCCGGCTTGGACGCCCTGGCCGCCAGCAGCGGCCGCGTCAATAGCTGGCTGAGCATTGCCAGCGACAACACCATCACGCTGACGGTGGGCGCGTCCGACATGGGCCAGGGCTCGTTCCAGGCGCTGGGCCAGATCCTGGCCGAGGACCTGATGGTCGACCCGCTGCGCGTGCTGCTGGTCCAGGGCGGCCCCAGCCTGGCGTTGCCCGCGCCCATCGGCAGCGCCATCAACACGGTGGGCTCGGGCGTCACCCGCAACAACTACTGGAAGCTGCGCGACGCCGGTGCCATCGCCCGCGAGACCCTGGTGCAAGCCGCCATGGCCGCCCAGGGTGACGCCCAGCGCAGCCACTACAGCGTGGCCAACGGCGTGGTCAGCCACGCCGGTGGCCAGCGCTACAGCTACGGCCAACTGGCGGCTGCCGCTGCGCTGTTGACACCGCCTACCAGCGCGCCGCTGGTGCCCGATGCGCAGTTGCGCTCGATAGGCCAGCGCCTGCCGCGCGCTGACATCCCGTCCAAGGTCGACGGCAGCGCTCGCTACGGTCTGGACGCCCGGCTGCCGGGCATGGTGTTTGCCGCCGTGCGCCACTGCCCCAGCTTTGGCGGCACGCTGGTAGGCACGCCGGCCAAGCCGGCCGGCGCGATCGCGTTGGTGGCACTGGCGGTGGCCGCCGGCACCGCCCGAGGCGCCGACCTGGTGGGCAATGTCAACGCGGTGGCGGTGGTGGCCACCACCACCTGGGACGCGATGCGGGCCGCCAAATCGCTCAAGCTGGCCTGGAAGCTGCCTGCCAACAGTGGCCAGCTCAACAGCGCGCAGATCCTGGCCGACGCCCAGGCCCTGCTGTTGAACGCGCCGCCCTATGTGGCCGGCGCCGCCAACCCGCCGGGCACCCTCTACACGGTGGAGGCCAGCACCGCCAGTGCCGCCGCCGCGCTGGCCCGCGGCGATGTGCGCGGGATCGATGCCACCTTCACGCTGCCCTATGTGGCCCATGCCTGCATGGAGGTGCTCAACTGCACTGTCGATTTTGTGGCTGGCCTGCGCTGTGATGTCTACGCGCCCACCCAGTCGGCCAAGAGCGCGCTGGCGATCACGATGGCGCTGACCGGCCTGGCCGAGAGCCAGGTGCACATCCACACAATGCTGCTGGGCGGCGGCCTGGGCCGCAAGGCCGAGGTCGATTTCATCGCCCAGGCAGTGCAACTGGGCATGGCGCTGCAGCGCCCGGTGCAACTGGTCTACCCGCGCGAAGAGGATTTCACCCATGACCAGTACCGGCCGATGGCCGCAGTGCGGGTGCAGGCCGCGCTGGACCCGGCCTTGGCGGTCTCGGGCTGGGTCTACCGCAATGTGTCGCCGTCGATCCTGGCCCAGCGCGGCGCGCCGCTGGGCGCCAAGGGCGACAGCCAGGGCTACGAGGCCTCGCAGGCCCTGCCCTACAGTTTTGGCGCGCGCCGCACCGAGTGGGTCAGCCACCCGGCGGCGATCCCGGTGGGCTTCTGGCGCTCGGTGGGGGCGTCGATCAACACATTTGCGGTGGAGTCAGCCATCAATGAGCTGGCAGCCCTGGCCGGCCAGGACGCGCTGCAGTTCCGCCGCGCCCGCCTCACCGACGCCCGCTGGCTGGCGGTGCTGGATGCGGTGGCCGGCGCCTCGGGCTGGGGCGGCCCGTTGCCCAGCGGCACCGCGCGCGGCGTGGCCATCGGCAGTGCCTTCAACACCACCGTGGCGATGGTGGTCGAGGCCAGTGGCAGCAGCCTTAGCAGCTTCAAGATCACCCGGGTCTGGCTGGCGGTGGACTGCTACCTGACGGTGAACCCGCTCAACGTCGAGGCCCAGTTGATCGGCGGCGTGGTGCATGCGATCAATGCCACGCTCTACGGCCAGCAGACCTTTGTCAACGGTGCGGCCCAGCGCAAGAACTTCAACGTCAACCCGATGATCCGGCTGCAGCAGATGCCGGTGGTGGCCGTCACCATCCTGCCCCGGCCGGCCGCCTCGGACCGCACGGTGGCCATCGGCGGCGTGGGTGAGCTGGGGGTGCCCACCTTTGCGCCGGCACTGGCCGGTGCGCTGCTCAAGTTGACCGGCCAGAAGGTGCGCAGCCTGCCCTTGTTCGCCAACGCGACGATGGGCGGCGGCTGAGCCGGGTTTTCATGGCGCTGGTCGGCTTACCGGCCCAGCACCTGCAGTCGCCACAGCGCGCCGGCCACCCCCTGCGCGCCCAGCAGCGCCAGCAGGCCCCAGATCAGTTGGCGCAGCCGCGCGTCGTCCAGGCGCTGAAAGCCGCGCTGGCCCAGCCAGGTTGACGGTGGTCAGCAGCTCGATGGCGCGCCGACCGGCAGGGCCAGCGGCCCGTCCCGGCGAAAACCCCGACCCCCGGCGGCTGCGGGCAGCGCGCGAAACAAGCATCATCGCGGGTCACCACCCGCCACGGGAGACGCACGCCATGGGACACGCCGAACCTCAAGCCAGCAGCGCCGCACAAGACCCGAGCGCCACCACATCGACGAGATCGTGGGCAAGCTGCGCGAGGCAATCAGCGCCTGATCCCGGTCTCAGCGACAGCACAACCCCGGCCCGCGTCCCGCCCGCCACCCCCGCATTCAGGGTGGGGTCTGCACACTTTGTTGCACGCCCATGCCTTGTCAAGCCCCGCTGCGCTTGCCACTATCCAGGGTCTTGACCAGCCCATGCCCTGCGCAGGAGAAACCCATGCCCAGCAGCCCTGTCCCGATGAGCCCTCCGCCTTCCGCCAGCCGGCCCAGTCGCCGCTGGCGCAGGGCGGCCATGATGGCGGCTTGGGTGGCCGGCTTGACCGGCGGGGTTGGCCTGGTCGGCCCGGCCCAGGCTGCGATCACGGTGTTCGAGGCCGCCGCCACCACCCCCGCCGGCCTGGCCCCCAGCCGCGACAGCTTCCGGCTGGCGGTGGGTGGCGGCAGCTTGGCTGCTGCCAATGGCGACTTTGGCGGGGTGCGACGCGAGATCAACTGGGACGGTGTGCCCGATGCCCGCGCCGACCCCAACCCGCTGCCCGCCAACTTCTTCAATGTCAACTCGCCCCGTGGCGTGGTTTTCAGCTCGCCCACGCCGAGCGCTGGCTTTGCCGTCAGCGCCAATGCCGGGCTGGTCACCCCGCCACTGTTCGGTTACCCGGGGGATTTGCAGGCCTTCAGCAGCCAGCGCCTGTTTGCCACCCTGAGCAGCCGGGTCACCGACATCAACTTCTTTGTGCCCGGCACCACCACCGCCGCCAGCACCCGTGCGTTTGCGGCGGTGTTTGTCGATGTCGAGAACAACGACGCCACCGACTTCACGCTGATGGAGTTCTTCAACCCCAGCAATGTGTTGATCTTCAGCCGCAGCGTGCTGGTCGCCGGCAACCAGGGCCTGTCCTTGCTGGGCGGGGTGGCCACGGCCGGCGAGCAGATTGCACGGGTACGCATCACCACCCCTGACAACTTCCTCGTCAGCAATGGCCTGCGCGCCAACGAGAGCCACGACTTTGTGGTGATGGACGATTTTCTCTACGCCACCCCCACGGCAGTGCCCGAGTCGCCGGCCTGGGCGATGGTGCTGCTGGGCCTGGGCGCACTGGGCTGGAAGGCGCGGCGGCGGCGCTGATCAGCGGCAAGCGCAGGCAGTTAAAAACCCGGCGATGGCCGGGTTTTTGTATTTTGACGGCAAGGTTTGGCGCTTCGTCCGTACGTTTGGCGTACATTTCGCCAGGGCCGAAATCCAGCCCGCACCGCGACCTACCGGAGAAGCAGCATGCAAACCAACACGCCGGAAATCACCGACAAGTCGCGCGGCGCACGCCTGGAGGCCCGTATCTCGGTCGAACAGAAGGCCATGCTGCAGCAGGCAGCCGCGCTGTCGGGGCGCACGCTGAGTGAATTCGTCGTCGCCAGTGCGCAGGAGGCGGCCAGCCGGGTCATCCAGGAGCACGAGACTGTGCACCTGAGCCGCGCCGAGCAGATCGCGTTTGTCACTGCCTTGCTCAACCCGCCACCTGCCAATGCGCGCCTGCGCAAGGCTGCCGCAGCCTATCGCAAGCAGACGGGGCTCTGATTGCCGGCGCCCAGCACGCCCTACCTGGTTGAGGCACTCGACAAGAAGCATGAGCGCACCGCCTTTGACTGCGGCAGTGTGGCGCTCAACCGTTACCTGCAACAGCAGGCCCGGCAGGACGCGGAGAAGAGCGTCGCCGCGCCCTTCGTCTTGACAACACCGCCCGACCCGCGTGTCCTTGCGTACTACACCCTGTCAGCGTCACTGGTGAACGCCAGTGAACTGCCGGACGATCTGGCCAAGAGAATGCCGCGCTATCCACAATTGCCGGTGACGCTGCTTGGCCGGCTGGCCGTTGACAAAAGCATGAAGGGCCAAGGCGTGGCGCAGTTTTTATTGATGGACGCCCTGCGCCGCAGCCTGCAAGCCGCCGCCAACATCGCAGCCATGGCGGTGCTGGTCGATGCCAAGGACGACGCTGCGCAGGCCTTCTACCAGCACTTCAGCTTTCTACCGCTGCAGCAGCAGCCGCGCCGTTTGTTTCTGGCGATGAAAACTGTCGCCGGCTTGTTTGGTCGGTGACCGGCAGGGGCCGCCCGGGGTAAGGCTGTGACTGCGGCGCCAGATTGAGCCTCCGGTCACACCGGGCTTTGTTACACCGGTGGCGTCTCAAGTGGTCAGCGCGGCCGGGGGTGGTAGAGGTTCTGCGGGTGCTGGCCGTCGGCAAAAAACACCCAGCGCTCGGCCAGCAGGCCGGCCCATTGCAGCGCGCACAGCGCTGTCAGGCCCACCGCATCGGGCCGCGCACCCATCAGCAACAGGCCGCTAGCCGGTAGCAGGAAACCCAGAACCGCAGCGCCCCAGCGCGCTTGCAGCAATTGCTGCGGGCTGCGGCCGTGGTCGAACTCGCGGTTGCCAAAGCTGCCGGCCATGCTGCCCGAATGTGTTTGCACGATGCGTGGGTGGCGCACGCCGATGGC
>JANLZT010000077.1:0-6624 GCA_031366465.1 Betaproteobacteria bacterium
GCCCGAGCCGGTGGCGCAACTGCGGCGGCGTTTCCCCAAGGTGCAGGTGGTGCTGCACCAGGGCACGCCGGCCGACGTGGCCCGCATGCTGCTGGACGACGTGGCCGAGATCGGCCTGGCCACCGAGGGGTTGGCCGACACGCCCGGCCTGGTCAGCCTGCCCTGCTACGAGTGGCAGCATGTGCTGGTGGTGCCGGCGCGCCACCCGCTGGCGGCCGTCGACCGGCCGACCCTGGCGCAGGTGGCCCAAGAGCCCTTGATCACCTACCACAGCAGTTTCAGCGGACGCTCGCGCATCGACGCGGCCTTTGCCAAGGCCCGGCTCAAGCCCAGCATCGCGCTGGAGGCCATCGACGCCGATGTCATCAAGACCTATGTGCGCTTGGGCATGGGCGTGGGCATCGTCGCCGAGATGGCGGTGCGCGACGATGCGCCCGGCGGCGACCTGGCCTGGCGGCCGGTGGGCCATCTGTTCGGCCCCAACACCTCGCGGGTGGCCTTCAAACGCGGCGCCTACCTGCGCCATTTCGTGTTTGCCTTTGCCGAGCTGTTGAGCGAGCGCATGACCCGCGCGCTGATCGAGCGCGCGCTGGCTGAAAAGCCCGGCAGCGAAGCCCCCACCTACGATCTCTGACCCCTTCTTTGACGCTTTGGATCAAGCCCATGAGCAGCTTCCGCACCCCCCTGCCGCCCAGCCGCCTGCCCAAGGTGGGCACCACCATCTTCACCGTGATGTCGGCGCTGGCCGCCGAGCACCAGGCGGTCAACCTGGGCCAGGGTTTCCCGGACTTTGCCGGTGACCCGGCGCTGGTCGATGCGGTGGCCCTGGCGATGCGCGAGGGCCACAACCAATACCCGCCGATGGCCGGCCTGCCCATCCTGCGTGAGGCGGTTGCGGCCAAGATCGAAGCCCTCTATGGCCGCCGCTACGACGCCGGCAGCGAGATCACCATCACCGCTGGCGCCACCCAGGCGATCCTGACGGCGATCCTGGCCATCGTCGGCCCCGGCGACGAGGTGATCGTGCTCGAACCCAGCTACGACAGCTATGTGCCCAACATCGAGCTGGCCGGCGGCCGGGTGCTGCGGGTGGCGCTGCAGGCCGGCAGCTTCCGGCCCGATTTCGAGGCCATCGCGGCGGCCCTCTCACCGCGCACCCGGGCAATCCTGGTCAACAGCCCGCACAACCCCAGTGCCACCCTCTGGCGCCGGGCCGACCTGGACCGCCTGGCCGAGATCCTGCGGCCGACCGACGTGCTGCTGATCGCCGACGAGGTCTACGAGCACATGGTCTACGACGGTGAGCGCCATGCCAGCGCATCGGCCCAGCCTGAGCTGGCGGCGCGTGCCTTCGTCATCAGCAGCTTTGGCAAGACCTTCCATGTCACCGGCTGGAAGATCGGCACGGTGGCCGCGCCGGCCGCGCTGAGCACCGAGTTCCGCAAGGTGCACCAGTTCAATGTGTTCACCGTCAACACGCCGATGCAGCATGGGCTGGCGCGCTATTTGGCCAACCCGGCGCCTTACCGCGACTTGCCGGCCTTCTACCAGCGCAAACGGGATCTGTTCCGCAGCGGCCTGGCCGGCACCCGCTTCAAACTGCTGCCCAGCGAGGGCAGCTACTTCCAGGTGGTCGACTACAGCGCCATCAGCAGCCTGGGCGAAGCCGACTTCTGCCGCTGGCTGACCACCGAGATCGGGGTGGCGGCGATTCCCTTGTCAGCCTTCTACGACGACGGCCGCAACCAGGGCCTGGCACGCTTTTGCTATGCCAAGCAGGAGGCGACGCTGGCCAGCGCATTGGGCCGGCTGGCGCGCTTGTGAGCGCCCCCCGGCCGCCGACTCAACGTCGTCCGCCCCCCGAGGGGGGTTGAGTCAAGTGGCCAAGCAACATTGACTCAAGAGCCTCAACGCCGGGTGATCGACGGCGGCAGCAGGTCGCTGTCTTCGAAGGTCGGCAGATCTGCCGGCCGGCTGTCGCGTCGCAGGCCCAGCTCGGTGAAGGCCGCCGGTCGGGTGAACTCACGCGGTGCCGGCGCGTGTTCGGTCAGGTCAAGGTCCAGGCGCTGCGAGCGCAGCACCGGCTCGGCCGGCCAGGCGCCGTTCACGGGCAATTCGGACGCCCGCACCGTCGAGCGCGATTGCATCCAATCGGCCAGCATGGCCCGCGCCGAGGCCGGCTCGGTCAAACGCGGCCGCGGCTGGGTGACATCGAGCGGCTCATCGTCCAGGGGCAGCAGCAAGTCCAGCGGCGCATCGTCGCGCGCGGGCCCGGGGTCACGCAGCAGCGTCATGGTGCGATCAGCCAGGCTGCTGGCCGCAGGGGCTTGCGACGCGCCATGCGGTGCCGCCGCCCGGCCAGGGGCCGCCGGGGAGGCCACGGTCGCCGCGCTGGCCGGCAGGTCGCGCACCAGAGCGTGCAAGGTCAGCAGGTCATGGAAGGCCGGCAGGTCCAGGGGTTCGAGGTCGGCCCGGCGCAGCAGCAAGGCGTCCAGCTCGGCCAAGGCCCGCAAGGGCTGCTGCCAGGCGCGCTGCAAGCGGTCCACCACCAGGGGGTAGTCGGCCAGGTGGCGGCCCGCGCCCAGCTCACCGTCCCAAGGCGGCGCCAGCGCGTTGAAGCGCTGGTTGAAACGCTCCCGGGTGCGCTCATAGGCCTCTTCATCGCCTTGCTGGCGGTAGATCTCCAGCAATTTGAGGTAGGGCAAGGCATTGATGCCGCCGGTGGCCCGCACATGGCCCAGCAGCAGATCGATCGCCGCTTGCTGCTGGCCCAGCACCATGAAGAAATCAACCTGCTGCTCCAAGTCCAGCAGCTCTTCAACGCTGACCGCGCGCGGCAGGGCGTCGGCCGCGATGGCCGACGACACCCCACCCTGGCTGGCCGCCGACAGACCCGACAGTGTCTTGGTGACCGGCGCCAGCGTTCGCGCCATGGCTGCACCGGCCGCCAGCGCGGTGGGACGCGACGCCGACGCCGACAACAAGGGGGCATCGGCCGACAACAAAGGCGCGGCGCCAGACGCCGGCCCATCGGGCATCAGCGTGGCATGCAGCTCTGCCTCGGCCGCCGCCCAGGCGCGCCGCGACTGGTCGCGCTGCAGCCGCCTGAGCCGCAGGCCCAGCCAGACCGCCAGCCCGCCCAGGCCCAGCAGGCCGAGAAACAACCACGGCAGCCAGCCCGTGGCCGACTCGGCAGCGGCCAGGCGCACGCGAAGGTCCACCAACTCGCGCTGCTGGCGGCGGCTGTCATCGAGCGCCAGCTTGAGCTGGGCGTCGGCCATCGGCGCTTGGCCTGTCACGCCAACGGGCACCAAGCCTGCCGGCGCCGCAACCGCGTCTGCAGCGCTGGCGGGCACAGCCTGCGTTGCCAAATTGCCGGCCGCTTTGGCAAGCGCATCGGCGCCCTGGGCGGGTTGGGCGGGCTGGGCGGGCTGAGCCAGTACCAGGCCCGGCAGGCAAGCCAGCAACAAGCAACCGGCCAGCCTGCCCCAAGCCGCCCACCCGCCGATGGTTTGCGGCGGGCCGGTCACGGGCGGTCCAGAACGGGGAGGGCAGGGATTTGACATGTAACAACCGAGTCACTCTAGCACGCAGCCGGCGCAGCACCGGTCCGATTTGCCGGCCTCGCCGGCAGCCCGTTGGGTAGCTTGACAGCGGGTGGCTCCACCCGCCGGCACTCACGGCGCCGGCACTCGTGGACAATGCAGCGCTCACGGCTGCGCCATTCAGTGCGCCAGGGACACCCCATGACGACCCCGGTACTCTCAGTCGAAGAGCGACAGAACATCGAGTCCGGCGCCTGGTTCTCCAAGCTCTCGCAAGCCCTGCGCCATGCGATCTTGTCGCGGGCCAATGTGCGGCGGCTGAGCGATGGCGCGCCACTGGCGTCGCGCGGCACGCCTGCCGAGGACTGGTGCGGCGTGGCGCGCGGTGCGGTGCGGGTGTCGCTGGTGTCGCTGGCGGGCAAGCAGGTGACGCTCACCTATTGCGAGCCCGGCGTGTGGTTCGGTGACATCGCGCTGTTCGACGGCCTGCCCCGCACCCACGATGCCGACGCCCACGGCGAGACCACCTTGCTGAGCGTGCGCAAGGCCGACTTCAAAGAGCTGCTGGCCCAGCATCCCGAGTTGTACGACGCCTTGCTGCGCCTGAACTGCCGGCGCCTGCGCCTGATGTTCAACCAGTTCGAGGATCTCAACACCAAGCCGCTGTCGGCCCGCCTGGCCAAGCAGATCATCCTGTTGGCCAAGAGCTATGGCATCGAGCAGGGCGAGGAAATCCGCATCGGCCTGCAACTGGCCCAAGAGGACCTGGCGCAGTTGCTGGGTGCGTCGCGACAGCGCGTCAACCAGGAGCTCAAAGGCTTCGAGCGCGAAGGCGCGGTGCGGGTCGAGCCCACCCGCCTGGTGGTGCTGTCACGCGACAAACTGCTCGACATCGCTGAGCGTTGATCGGCGCCGGCCACGCGGCGCCCAGCTCGCGCGGGTGGGTCAGCCCGCCAGCGCTGGCTATCATCAAAGCTGACAAGCGACCTGGGAACCCGGCATGTTCGACTATGTGGTGATTGGCGGCGGCTCGGCCGGCTGCGTGCTGGCCTCGCGGCTGACCGAAGACCCGTCGGTGCGGGTGGCGCTGCTGGAAGCCGGCGGGGTGGACCACAGCGCGCTGATCCATTGCCCGGCCGGGCTGGCGCTGATGGCCAAGACCCCTGGCTTGAACTGGCGCTTCCAGACCGTGCCCCAGCCCGGGCTGAACGGCCGTCGCGGCTACCAGCCACGCGGCAAGGTGCTGGGCGGGTCAAGCTCGATCAACGCCATGGTTTACCTGCGCGGCCAAGCCGCCGACTACGACGCCTGGGCCGCCGCCGGCAACCCGGGTTGGGGCTTCGAGGACCTGCTGCCCTACTTCAAACGCGCCGAGCACAACAGCCGTGGCGCCGACGCCTGGCACGGTGGCGACGGGCCGCTGCGGGTGCAAGACCTGATGCAGCCCAACCGCGGCAGCGGCCTGTTCGTGCAGGCCGCGCAGCAGGCCGGGCATGCGCTCAACGCTGACTTCAACGCCGCATCGCAAGAGGGCGTGGGCCTCTACCAGGTCACCCACCAAGGCGGCGAGCGCTGCAGCGCGGCCAAGGGCTACCTGGGCCTGGCCCGGGGCCGGCCCAATCTACAGGTGATCACCGGCGCCCACGCCAGCCGCATCCTGTTCGATGGCAACCGCGCCAGCGGCGTGCAATACCTGCAGGGCGGCACAAGCCAACAAGCCCTGGCGCGCGGCGAGGTGCTGCTGGCCGCCGGTGCGCTGCAGTCGCCGCAGTTGCTGATTCTGAGCGGCGTCGGGCCGGCCGATCATCTGCAGGCGATGGGCCTGGCGGTGCAGCGGGCCCTGCCCGGCGTGGGTGAGCACCTGCATGACCACCCGGATGTCGTGCAGGTGGTGGACGCCCCCGGCGCCAAGGATTTGTTCGGCCTGTCGCTGCACGGCCTGGTGCAGGCGATCAAGGGCGTGCAGCAGTGGCGCCGCCACCGCACCGGCATGCTGACCACCAATTTTGCCGAGGCCGGCGGCTTCATCCGCAGCAGCGCTGATCGGCCCGCGCCCGACCTGCAATTGCATTTCGTGATCGGCAAGTTGGTAGACCATGGCCGCCAGACCGTCTTCGGCCATGGCTACTCCTGCCATGTCTGTCTGCTCGACCCCGCCAGCCGGGGCAGCCTGCGCCTGGCCAGCCCTGACCCGCTGGCCGCACCGCTGATCGACCCGGCCTTCCTGCAAGCGCCCGATGATCTGCTGCGCCTGGTGCGCGGCTTCAAGCTGATGCGCCAGATCCTGCAACAGCCGGCCCTGGCCGGCCTGGGCGGGCGCGAGTTACCGGCATCGGCCGCTGCCCAGACCGACGCGCAGATTGCCAATTTCATCCGTGGCCATGCCGACACCATCTACCACCCGGTGGGCAGTTGCCGGATGGGCCCGGGCGCGATGGACGTGGTGGATGCCGACCTGCGGGTGCACGGCCTGCAAGGCCTGCGGGTGGTGGACGCATCGGTCATGCCCAGGATCGTCGCCGGCAACACCAATGCGCCGACGATTGCCATCGCCGAGAAGGCCAGCGATCTGATCAAGGCGGCTCGGCGCGCGGGCTGAGCCGCCCGGATCGCGGAAAACCCGCGCACGCCTGCAATCTCTGCCATAATCGAAGGCTGCGCTGGTTTCGGCTGGCGCATTTCGTTCATCCCACTGACCCTCATTGAGCCGGGCCCTGCGACCTCACTGCAGGGGCTACACCGCGTCTCGAGTCCTGGTTGGCGGCGATGCCGTCGCTTCAGGACGATTGGTCAATCGGACGATAGAACGTCCGGGCATGCGGGCGAGATCCAAAGTGGGTGCCACAGCGCACCTGCGGTGGCACCGGCCGCCTTCTTCTTGCCCCCCATCTTCCATCCAAGTCGCGACCCCACTGCGGTCGTCTGCAAATGTTTGCAGCGCCGTGGCTGGCTTTGCCGTGGCCACAAGCCACCGAAGCCGGCCGGATCTGAAGAAGAAAGTTGCTGATCATGAGTTTTGACCTGAACCTCGAACCCAGCCTGGCCGACGACCTGGCTGCCGATGCCCCTGCTGCTGCAA
>JANLZT010000082.1:0-4623 GCA_031366465.1 Betaproteobacteria bacterium
GGTGGCCTGCGGGCCCGCCGCGCCGCCTGGGCGCTCTTGCCGCTGGCCTTGGCCCTGGGCTTGCTGGCCGTGCTGCTGCCCTGGCCCAGCTTGCGATGGCCGGTGGCACTGGCTTACCTGGCCGCCAATGTCCTGGCCAGCGTCTGGGAAGTGACCCAGCCCGCCGCCGACCCGGCCGCCCGCGCCAGCCGCTGGGGCGTCTGGCTGGTGCTGCTGGTGGCGCTGGCCAGCGAGGTGATGCCATGAGCGCGCCGGGGCGCTCCCAAGCGCGAATCCCGAAGCGCTTTGCGCGAAGGGTAGTCCAGTGACTGCGCCCGTGTTGCAGATCGAGGGCCTGAGTTTTTCCTACCCCGGCCGGCCGGTGTTCACCGGCTGGTCGGCCGAGATCGCTGCCGGCCTGACCTGGCTGCGCGGTGGCAACGGCAGCGGCAAGTCCACCCTGCTGGCGCTGCTGGCCGGCGCGCTGGTGCCGATCACCGGGCAAATCGCCGTCAACGGCACCCTGCAGGCCCGCCAGCCGCTGGACTACCGGCGCCAGGTGTTCTGGTGCGGCCCCGGCCCGCTGGTGTTTGACCATCTGCGCCCACCCGAATACTTCGGCTTCATCGCCGGCCTCTACCCCGGCTTGGATGCCCAGGCGCTGGCCGGCCATGTGGCGGCGTTCGGCCTGACAGCCCACCTCGGCCAACGCCTGTCGGCCCTGTCCACCGGCACCCAGCGCAAGGTGGCACTGGCCACCGCGCTGGCGGTGGGCACGGCGCTGGTGCTGCTGGACGAGCCCTTCAATGCGCTGGACGCCGCGTCGCTGGCCCATCTGCAGGCGGTGTTGCGGGATGTCGCTGCCCGCCGCAGTCAGGCCTGGCTGGTGGCCAGCCATCCTGATCCGGGCGCGGATGCGCCGGGCAGGGCGGTGCTCGATCTGCAAGCCTTGCCCGATCTGCGCACCGCAGCTTGAGCCCCAGCCCGCAAGACCCCACACCGCCCGGTGCAGCGCCACCATCCCAGAATCGGCCCCGCCCATCCCACCCAAGCCCCCAAACCAAGGCCCACCACCATGCTCAAGCTCTACTACCACCCGTCGCCCAACCCCGCCAAGGTGGCGCTCTACCTGGAGGAAACCGGCCTGCCCTACGAACTGGTGCCGGTGGACACCCGCAAAGGCGAGCAGCACCTGCCGGCTTTTCTGGCGATCAACCCGAATGCCAAGACCCCGGCGCTGACGGATGGCGAGGGTGCTGAGGCCATTGCAGTCTTCGACAGCACCGCGATCCTGATGTATCTGACCGAGAAATGCGGCCAGTTCCTGCCGCCCAACACGCCGGCGGCGCGCGCCCAGATGCATTCCTGGATGATGCTGGTGGCCACCGGTATCGGCCCCTACTGCGGCCAGGCGGTGCATTTCAAGCACTTTGCGCCCGAGCCCAAGGCCTATGCCGTCAACCGTTATGACTTCGAGGCCTGGCGCCATTGGTTGCTGGTCAATGACCGGCTGGCGCTGCACCGCTACATGCTGGGCGACAGCTACACGGTGGTGGACATGGCGGTGTGGGGCTGGGCCCGGGCCATCCCGCGCATCCTGGGCGACGGCGCCTGGAGCAAGCTGCCCCATGTCAGGCGCCTGCTGGACGAGGTGAGCGCCCGGCCGGCGGCGCAGCGGGTGGAGGCGCTGAAAGATCGTTTTGCCTTCAAGACCGAGATGGACGACGCTGCACGCCGGGCGATGTTCCCGCAGAACGCTCGCCTGGCGGCCGGCGCGGCCTGACCCGCACTCTTCACCCAGCCGGGAGCGACCGTGATCGACCTCTACTACTGGACCACCCCCAACGGCCACAAGATCACGATGTTGCTGGAGGAGGCGGGCCTGCCCTACCGCATCTTGCCGATCAACATCAGCCAGGGCGAGCAGTTCGCACCGGATTTCTTGAAGATCGCGCCCAACAACCGCATCCCGGCCATCGTCGATCACGCGCCGGCCGATGGCGGCGCGCCGCTGGCGCTGTTCGAGTCCGGCGCCATCCTGCTCTACCTGGCCGACAAGACGGGCCGCTTCATCCCGCCCGACCTGCGCGGCCGCAACACGGTGCTGCAGTGGCTGTTCTGGCAGATGGGCGGGCTGGGGCCAATGGCCGGCCAGAACCATCACTTCGGCACCTTTGCGCCCGAGAGGATCCCCTACGCCATCGAGCGTTATGTCAAGGAGACAGCGCGCCTGTACGGCGTGCTCAACCAGCAGTTGAGCGATGGCCGAGAAGGCATCGCGGGCGACTACTCGATCGCCGACATGGCCTGCTACCCCTGGGTGGTGCCGTATCAGCGCCAGCAGCAGAGGCTGCAAGACTTCCCGCACCTCGCGGCCTGGTTTCACCGCATCCAGGCCCGGCCGGCCACTGAGCGGGCCTATGCCCGCGCTCAGCCCTTTGCCGCCACTGCGCCGGCCGCTGCCGCCCCAGCCGGCGCGTCACCGGCCAGGTAGCGGGCGCCGCTGCCGCGCCGCGCGGCCTGGTCTTGCGGGTTGTAGAGCGCGCAGGCCTTCAAGGACAAGCAGCCGCAGCCAATGCAGGACGCCAACTGGTCGCGCAAGCGGGTGAGGGCGGCAATGCGGGCGTCCAGCAGGGGCTGCCAGGCGCCACCCAGGCGCTGCCAGTCGGCCTTGGTGGGGGTGCGGCCGTCGGGCAGGCTGGCCAGCGCGGTGCGGATCTCGGCCAGGCCCAGGCCCACCGCCTGCGCCGCGCGGATGAAGGCCACCCGGCGCAACACATGCCGCGGGTACTGGCGCTGGCCGCCCGCGCTGCGCCCGCCCGCGATGAGGCCCTCGGACTCGTAGAAGCGCAGCGCGCTGGCGGCCACGCCCGCGCGCCGGGCCAGATCGCCAATGCTGAGCGAGTTGTCGTCCATGGTGGAGTGCTCCGGTGGGGATGGGGGGTGGCCTGTCAATCTTCAGCAATCGGCCGGTGGCAATCAGCCATCGCTCTGAACAGGGCTTGACATCAAGTTAACTTTAACTTCCATCATGCCCACCTGTCATCCACCCCACGCCAAAGGAGCGATCACCATGGCCGCCGAATACCTCGAACACGCCAACCTCACCGTCACCCGGCTGGCGCCGGCACTGCAGTTTCTGCTCACCGCCCTGCCGGGCTGGCGGGTGCGTGGCCAGGGCCGCATGGACTGGCTGGGCGCCACCATCGACTGGCTGCATGTGGGCAGTGACAGCCATTACATCGCGCTGCAGAGTGGCGGCGACGGCCCGCCGTTGCCATGGCACTCTCCGGCCAGCGGCGCCAAGCACCTGGGCATCGTGGTGCCAGACCTGGACGCGCTGGTTGCGCGCCTGCAGGCCGCCGGCCACGCCTTGGACCACTGGGGTGGCTGCACGGCGCACCGGCGCAGCGTCTACTTCAGCCCCGATGACCTGCTGCAAATCGAATTTGTGCAGTACTTGTCGGACCTGCCGGCCGAGCGCAACGCCTATGCCTGATCGCCGGCCGCAGGCGCTGACGCGCGCCGCGGCAGCGAGTGCGCGATCAAGCCCTGCGCGGCCCAATAGGTGGCCAGGATCCACAGGCCGCTGGCCGGCAGCGCGGTGTGGAACTTGTTGACGGCCAGCAGCGCGTCGGAGGTCAGGAACAGCAGCCCGCCCAGCGCCGCACTGCCCGCCAGCGCGTCCCCCGGCCGGGCCGCCCGCCACCAGCAGGCGGTCTGCGCCGCCATCGCCGCCAGCGCCAGCACATAGGCCGCCACCGGCGCCCGCAGGTTGGCTGGCACCCCTGGCCACAGCAGCGTCAAGACCGCGCCGGCCAGCAGCGCATAGGCCGCAAAGGCCAGCGGCCAGGAGCCCAGCCGCAGCCCCCGGGTGAAGGCCCACAAATAGGCCAGGTGCGCCCCCAAAAACGCCATCAGCCCGGGCAGAAAGCCCTCGCGCGGCCACAGCAACGCCACATCGCCCAGCCACGACAGTGCCAGCCCGGTCAGCATGGCGCGCCTGCGGGCATCACCCGGCAGGCCGCGGCCGGCGGCGTAGGCGATCACCAGTGCGGTGGTCAGGGCCTTGAGCAGGGCGAAGGGCGCCCAGGCGGCCGGCCAGGCTTGCTGGCAGGTGATGGCCAGCGCGGCCGACAGGCCATAGGCGATCAGCAGCCATGGCATCGCGGCGGGCCTGCTGGGGGCCTCAGGCCGGCGCGGGACGCCGGTGTCACCAGGCGCCGACATTGGGCATCGAGACCCAGGGCTCGGCCGGCGCCAGCGCGGCGCCGTGCTGCAGCAGCTCGACCGAGATGCCATCGGGCGAGCGCACAAAGGCCATGCGGCCGTCGCGCGGCGGCCGGTTGATCGTCACGCCATGCTCGGCCAGGCGCTGGCAGGCGGCGTGGATGTCGTCCACCGCATAGGCCAGATGGCCGAAGTTGCGGCCGCCGGTGTAGTCCTGCGGGTCCCAGTTGTGGGTCAGCTCCACCTGCGCGCTGTCGTCGCCCGGCGCGGCCAGAAAGACCAGCGTGAAGCGGCCCTGCGGCACGTCCTTGCGCGACATCAGCCGCAGGCCCAGCGCGTCACAGTAAAAGCGCAGCGACGCGTCGATGTCGGTGACGCGCACCATGGTGTGCAGGTATTTCATTGGGGGGCTCC
>JANLZT010000122.1:0-1972 GCA_031366465.1 Betaproteobacteria bacterium
GGCATGAACCCCCGCCTGCTGCTGCTGACCCTGTGCCAGGGTTTGCTGATGGTCAACAACGTGGTCTTCATCGCCATCAACGGCCTGGTCGGGCTGGCGCTGGCGCCGGTGGGCTGGATGGCCACGCTGCCGATCACCGGCTATGTGGCCGGCGGCGCCATCGCCACCGGCCTGGTGGCGCGCCACCAGCGCCGCTTTGGCCGTCAGCGCACTTTTCAGATCGGGCTGGCGGTGGCGGTGGCCAGCGCCGGGGTCTGTGCCTATGCGGCGATGACCCGCAACTTCTGGTTGCTCACGGCGGCCACCCTGGTGGCTGGTTACTACAACGCCAACGGCTCGCTTTACCGCTTTGCATCGGTCGAGCTGGTCAAGCCCGAGTTCAAGGAGCGCGCCATCTCCTGGGTGCTGGCCGGCGGCATCATCGGCGCGGTGGTCGGGCCCAACCTGGCCGCCTGGAGCCGCGACAGCCTGAGCCAGCCCTTTGCCGGTGCCTATGTGGCGCTGATGGGGGTGGCCCTGCTGAGCGGCGTGCTGATGCAGTTCATCCCCTTCCCGCCGCTGGTCGGCCAGGGCCAGACCGGCCGCCAGGGCCGGCCGCTGGCCGAGATCGTGCGCCAGCCGGTGTTCATCATCGCCACCGCAGGCTGCGCCATCGGCTATGGCGTGATGAACCTGCTGATGGCCGCCACGCCGATTGCCATGCAGCAGTGCGGCCTGCCGTTCTCAGCCGCCGCGCTGGTGCTGGAGTGGCATGTGCTGGGGATGTTCGTGCCCAGCTTTTTCACCGGCAAGCTGGTCAAGCGCTTCGGCGTGCTGCCGGTCATGGCCACCGGCTTGCTGCTCAACATCGCCTGCGTGCTGTTTGCGCTGTCGGGGCAGGACTTGATGCACTTCGTGGGCGCGTTGCTGGTGCTGGGCGTGGGCTGGAACTTCCTCTACATCGGCGGCAGCACCCTGGCCACCGAGGCCTGGCGCCCCGAGGAAAAAACCCGGGTCCAGGCGGCGCTGGATTTTTGCGTCTACACCACCATGACCATCACCTCGTTCAGCTCGGGTGCGCTGGTCACCACCGGCGGCTGGGTGGCCATGAACCGCGGCACGCTGTTGCCCATCACGCTGCTGGCGCTGGCCTTGCTGTGGTTGTGGCGGCTCAAGCGCCCGGCGCCGCTGTTGGCGTGAACTTGTGCCTAAGTGGGCTAATGGCAGCGGGTCAAAATGCGGTTTTGTTCACAAACGGATGGAGGAAGATCATGGGTTTGCTGGATTCGGTGCTGGGCAGTGTGATTGGCAACATGGCCGGCGGCCGCCAGGGCGGCGGTGGCAGTCCTGACATCCTGATGCAGGTGCTGGGCGGTTTGCTCAACCAGGGTGGCGGGGGTGGCGCGGGGGGCTTGGGTGGTGCGGCGGGTGGCCTGGGTGCGCTGCTGCAGCAATTGCAGAATGCCGGGCTGGGCGATACGGTGAAGTCCTGGGTTGGCACGGGCCAGAACCTGCCGGTCTCGGCCGACCAATTGCAGTCCGCGCTGGGCGGCGATCAGGTGGGCGCGCTGGCCCAGCAGGCCGGCCTGTCGCAGGGGGACTTGATGAGCCAACTGGCCCACATGCTGCCCCAAGTGGTGGACCAGCTCACCCCCAACGGGCAAATGCCAGCCGGCGCTGGCGCCGACATCAGCGGCATGCTGGGCGGCATCCTGGGCGGCCTGATGAAACGTTAGTCAGCAGCCGGCTTGGCACGCGCCGAGCCGGCCACCAGGTCGAAGCGGAACAGCCGGCATTCGATGGCGCCGTTCCACAGCGGCACGCGCCGGCTTTCCTTCAGGCGCAGCATCTGCGGCAGCCGGGGGTCGGGGCTCAGCAGCCAGGCGGTCCAGCCGGGGTAGTGGCGCTTCCAGTGGCTGGCCAGCTGGCTGAAAAACTCGGCCGGGTTGCCGCCACCCTCGAAGCCTTCGCGGCTGGCGCCGTGGTCAGCGTC
>JANLZT010000169.1:0-3021 GCA_031366465.1 Betaproteobacteria bacterium
CAGCGGCGCCAAGTCATCGATCACCAATGCCACCGGCGGCAGCGCCACCTTCGACAAGCCGGTGGACAACATCGGCAAGAAGACCCTGCCTGATTACGCCGGCTATGCCGCCAAACACATCTACACCGTCAACATCCCCGGCTGTGCGCTGCCGGCGCGGGTTTTTGTGGGCCAGCGCAAGGACCCGTTTGCGGTCAACCTGGGCACCATTTTTGACCTGGTCAATGCCCCGGTGGCAGTGATCACCGACCCGGCGCTGATCAATGCCGCGCCCAACACCATCGACGACAAGAACGTCACCACGCTGGCACTCGAAGTGCACAAGAGCTGCCTGACCGCCGGCACCGAGAACGTGATCGGCGGCTGGACCACCGCCAGCCTGCGCCAGGGCCAGTTGCTCAACCCGGTGCCGGCGCTGGGCCATGCCACCACCGCCAAGAGCGGCGGCGCCTGGGTGCAGGTGTCGCGCCTGGGCATGCCCCTGGTCAATGAGGTGGTGATCGGCCTGCCGGCCAAGGACCGCTTCAACGGCAGCAAGCCCAAGGACGACGCGCAGTTTGCTGATTTCGTCACCAACCCGACGCTGCCGGCCCTGCTGGAAATCGCGCTGGCCAGCCCCGGCATTGCGCCCACCAACTTCCCGCGCACCGACCTGGTCGGCGCCTTCCTCACCGGCATCTCGGGCGTCAACCAGCCGGCCAATGTGGTGGCGTCTGAAATGCTGCGGCTCAACACTTCCATCGCCGCCACCGCTGAGGCCAACCAGCACCGCCTGGGCGTGCTGGGCGGTGACCTGGCCGGCTTCCCCAACGGCCGCCGGCCCAAGGACGATGTAGTGGACGTCTCGCTGGCGGCGGTGATGGGCGGCCTGTGCATGGCCAATGGCGATGCCAACGGCCTGAAGCTGGGGGCGGCCTGCAAGCCGTCAGCCGTGCCGCTGGGTGCAACGTCACTCAAGCTGCATGACGCGGTGGACCAGGCGGTGGTGCCCTTGCTGCCGGCCTTCCCCTACCTGTTCACCCCCATCGGCGGCACCCGCTGAGCCCGCAGGAGACGCGCCATGAAACGCCTCAACTCCCTGCTGGCGGTGGCGGCCGCCACTTTGGCCCTGACCGCCTGCTTTGGTGGCGGTGACGATGCAGCAGTCGTTCCTGCCGACCCCCTCGCGGCGGTGCCCGACAGCGCCGTGCAAAGCGTGGCCGGCACCCTTGACTACCTGGCGGTGCTGAACAAGAACCCGTCCGATAGCCGCGAGCCCATCGACATCAGCGCCGTGGTGCTGCCCATCAGCGACACCACCGAGCCATCGGCAGTCGACTGACCGGGCACGCCACTCAGTCTGGGGCCTGCGGGCAGGACGCCGCAGGCCCCAGCCGTGTGCAGGCAGCGTGGCGCACCGCCCCAAGGCCACCGCTTGAAACTTCGCTACCCTCGGCCACCATGCGACGCTCACTGAGATTTGCCCTGCAGCTTTGCGCCGCACTGGGCGCGACTGCTGCAGTGGCCACCGCCGCAATGGCCGCCGCCATCGTGCCCGGCGCCGACAGCCAGGTGATCGAACACCTGCCGCCCGCCACCCGCGTCAGCAACAGCGCCGACCCTGTGATTGCGGCGGCCGAGGCGCGCGCGCTGATCGACGCCAGCCGGCGCGAGGGCGACCCGCGCTTTGCCGGCCGCGCGCTGGCCCGCCTGGCAGCCTGGCAACCGGCCAGCGCGGCCGCCAGCGCCCCCATCGAGGTGCTGCTGGTGCTGGCCGAGGCCGAGCAGTATTTGCACCAGTTCGACCGCGCCACCAGCCGCCTGCAGGCCCTGGTGCAGCGCGATCCCGGCAGTGCCCAGGCCTGGCTGCTGCTGGCCACCTTGCACCGGGTGCAAGGCCGCTACGGCGCGTCCGACCAGGCCTGCAAGGCGCTTCTGGCCCTGCGGGTGCAGCCCTATGCCGATGCCTGCAGCGCCGAGAACGCGGCCCTGCGCGGTGAGTTCGATATCGCCCGGCCGCAGTTGCTGGCCTTGATCCAGCGCCACAGCGCGCCCGCCACCCAGGCCTGGCTGAGCACCACGCTGGCCGAGCTGGAAGAACGCGCCGGCCAGGTCAGCGCCTCCGATGCCGCCTGGCGCCAAAGTCTGCAGGCCGCGCCCGACACCTACACCGCGATCGGCTATGCCGATTTCCTGCTCGATCAACAACGCCCCCAAGAGGCCTGGAACCTGCTGGCGCCACTGCCGCGCAGTGAAGGCGTGCTGCTGCGCCTGGCCATCGCCGGGCGCCGCCTGACCCGCCCCGAGGCCGAGGCCCTGCGCGCCGAGTTGCGCGAGCGCCATGCCCAGGCCGACCTGCGGCCCGAGGACAGTGGCCACCAGCGCGAACGGGCGCTGCGCGCGCTCGACATCGACGGCCAGGCCGGCGCCGCGCTGGCCCATGCCCAAAAAAACATCGCCCGCCAACGCGAGCCCATCGACCTGTGGTTGCTGGCCCGCTGCGCGCGCGCCGCCGGTGACCGCAATGCACTGACCAAGGCCCGCCAACTGGCGCAACAACAAGGTCTGCGTGATGCCCGCATCGATGCGCTGTGAGGCCAGTACGCCCGCGCGCCGGCCAGTCAGGCCGCTGCGGGTTGCGGGCTTGCTGCTGGGCATTGCGATGTTGGCAACACCGGCGCAGGCCCACAAATCCAGCGACGCCTACCTGTTCTTCGATGCGCAAGCCAGCCAGACCACGCTGCGCTGGGACATCGCGCTGCGCGATCTGGACGTGGTGCTCAGGCTGGACGCCGACGGCAATCGCGCGCTGACCTGGGGCGAGATCCGCAGCGCCTGGCCGCGCATCGATGCGCTGGCATTGGGCGCGCTGGTGGTGCCGGGCTGCCGCTTCGAGATCCAAGGCCATGCGCTGGAGCAGCGCAATGACGGCGCCTATGCGGTGCTGCAACTGCGCGCGCCGTGCCAGATGGCGGCCAGCGCCGCGCTGCACTACAGCCTGTTTGCCGATGTCGATCCCACCCACCGGGGCATCGTGCGCCA
>JANLZT010000172.1:0-2196 GCA_031366465.1 Betaproteobacteria bacterium
CGCCTGCAGCTGGATCGGCAGGCCGTCGCGCGGCTTGGCGATGGGCACCAGCTGGTAGGGCATGCGGTAGCCCTCGGGCACGCTGACCTTGAAACGCCGCAGCAACTGGTGCATCACGCTCTTGACCTCCATGTCGGCAAAGTGCTGGCCGATGCACAGGTGGGCGCCGCCGCCGAAGGGCAGGTAGGCATAGGGGTGCTGGCGGTGCTCGGCGCGGGCGGCAGAGAAGCGCTCCGGGTCGAACTGCATGGGGTCCGTCCAGATCGACGGCAGGTGGTGGGTGTGGATCGGCGAGATACCCACCGGTGTGCCCTTGGGGATGCTGAAGCCGCCAAACTCGCAGTCCTTGGCGGCCTTGCGCGGGATCGAGGTGAGCGGCGGGTACATGCGCAGCGCCTCCTTCATCACCCATTCAGTGCGTTCGCAGCCCGCCAGTTGGGCGTATTGCAGGTGCGCGTCAGGCAGGGCCTGGGCGTCCTGGCGCAGCCTGTCCTGCCAATCCGGCTGGCGCGCCAGGCAATAGACCATGGTGGTCAGCGCCGACGTGGTGGTGTCGTGCGCGGCCATCATCAGGAAGATCATGTGGTTGACCACCTCGTCATCGCTGAAGGCCTCGCCGTCCTCGCTGCGCGCATGGCAGAGCTGGCTGAACAGGTCGGGGCCCTCGCTGGCGCGCTTGTCAGCCAGCCGGGCCCGCATCACCTGCACCAGGTAGCGCCGGGCCCGCACGCCACGCCACATCGCCAGCGGCGGCAGTGGCCTGCGCACCAGGGCCAGCGAGGCGGCCACGGTGTCGACAAAGGCCTGGTTCATGCGGTCGGCCTCGGGCCCCAGGGCCATGCCCATGAAGACCCGCGCGGCGATGTTGAGCGTCAGGGCCTTGACCTGCGGGAAGAACAGCATCGTCTGGCCGGCGCCTGCCGGCCAGGCGGCCAGCACGCGCGCGATCACCGGCCCCATGTCTTGCACATAGCGCTCCATCGCCGAGCGCTTGAAGGCGCCCTGCATGATGCGGCGGTGCTGCTTGTGGGCCGGGTCGTCCATGGCCATGATGGCGCCCGGGAAGACCGCGTCGATCCAGTAGGCCCAGCCGCCGCGGCTGGAGAAATTGCCCTCGCGGTCGTGCAGCACAAACTGGTTGGCCTCGGGCCCCAGCAGGGTGACGGTCTCGAAGAAGGTGCGCGACCTCACCACGTTGCCATGCAGCGCCAGCGACTGGGCATTGGCCAGCGGGTCGCGCAAAAATTTGGGCAGGTTGCCCACCAGGGGCAGGCCCTTGACCAGGGGGATGCTGCGGTAGGGGATGGCGCTCATGGCGGGTGAGCTTAGGGCATGGCCGCGCCGGCCCTCCCCCCGGGGGCTTACTTGGCCGCGTCCTTCAGCTTCTTAAGCGCGCGCGTCTTGATCTTGACGCTGGCGGGCTTGGCGGCAAAGCTGCGTTCGACCTTGGTGAAGGGGTCGATGCCGACGCGCTTTTTCTTGGCCGGCACGTTGACGACGTTGACCTTCAACAGCCCTGGCAGCGTGAACGAGCCCAGGCCCTTCTTGTTGAGCGACGCCATGATGGTGGCCTCCAGCGAGGCAAACACCGCCTTGACGGTCTTGACTTCGGCCGCAGCCATCTCGGCCAGGTGCGCGATCAGGCCGGTCTTGTTGAAGGCTGTCTTGATCGGCTTGAGCACCGCAGCCACATTGCTGGGCGCGGCCGGCTTGGCAGCTTTCTTGGCCGGGGCAGCCGCCTTGACGACCTTCTTGGCTGGCGCCGCCTTGATGGCCTTCTGGGCGGGGGCGGCGGGAGTGATCGTCTTCTTTGCAGTTGCCATGGTGTCTTGTGTCCTGGGGATGGGGGGGGTGCCCGGCCAATAGCGGGCGGGCGGATTCTAGGCGCCGGCCCTGGCGGCGGCCAAGGCTCGGGCTGGCCGCTGGCCCAAAGCGCTCAGTAGGCCGTGCGCCCTTCGACCAAGGCCCGCAGCCTGGCCAGCACCCGGCCACCCGCTGCCCGGCCCAGGTCGCGCCCGGCAAAGTCGCCGCGCGTGAAATGGATGCCGCCCACCCGGCGTGACAGGCCGGCCGAATCAGCCGCCATCGGCAAGGACGACCAGGCAAGGGCAATGTCTCGGGTGGGCGTGGTGAAGCCTTCGACACCGATGGCATTGGCCTTGACGCTGCCCCGCAGGTTGATGCCGTCACTCTGGC
>JANLZT010000183.1:0-1839 GCA_031366465.1 Betaproteobacteria bacterium
TTCTCGGCCAGCTTCATCAGGCGCAGCGCCTTGCGATAGCCCTCGGGGCGCGACATGCCAAAGTTGCGCAGGCCACGCTCTTTGGTGTCGCGGCCCTTTTGCTGGCCGATCACCATGCAGGCCTGGCCGTTGAAGCGCGCCATGCCGCCGACGATCGAGGCATCGTCGGCAAAGCAGCGGTCACCATGCAGCTCTTGCCAGTCGGTGAACATCTCACCCACATAGTCCAGCGTGTAGGGGCGCTGGGGATGGCGCGCAATCTGGGTGACCTGCCAGGGCGACAGGTTCGAGTAGATGTCCTTGGCCAGCTGCAGGCTCTTTTTGTCGAGCCGGCTGATCTCGTCGGAGATATCGACTGCCGACTCGGACTGCACGAAGCGCAACTCTTCGATCTTGGTTTCGAGTTCGGCAATCGGCTGCTCGAAGTCGAGAAAGTGTTTTTTGGTCATCCGCCAGATCGGTTGGGGTGGATCGGTACCGGCCTGGGCCCAGCTGCAGCGCTGTGGGCATCGGGCTGGCGCGGCGCGGGCTCAGCGGGCACTTGCGGCTCAATAGTCTACTGGCAGCGGGTCCAGGCTGCGCCAGACGTACCAGGTGGCCACCGAGCGGAACGGCGCCCAGGCATCGCCCACCTCGCGGGCCTCGGCGCGTGACACCGGTTCACCGCTGAAGTAGCCCTGGCTGATGCCCTTGATCAGCCCCAGGTCGTCCAGCGGCAGCACATTCGGCCGCATCAGGTGGAAGATCAAAAACATCTCGGCGGTCCAGCGGCCGATGCCGCGGATGGCCACCAGCTCATCGATGATGGCTTCATCGTCCATCTGCTGCCACTGCAACACATGCACCGCGCCGGATTCGAAATGCCGGGCCAGGTCGGTCAGGTATTCGGCCTTGCGCGCTGACAGGCCGGCGCCGCGAAGCGCAGGGCTGTCCTGTGCCAGCACCAAGGCCGGCGCCAGCAAGGTGGCCGGCCCGCCCACCACCAGGGCAAATCGGTTCCAGACCGATTGCGCGGCCTTCACCGAGATCTGCTGGCCGATGATCGAGCGCGCCAGCGTGGTGAAGGCATCGCCCCGGCTCTGCAGCCGGGCTTCGCCAAACTTCGGGATCAGCTTTTTCATCACCCGGTCGCGCTTGGCCAGATGGCGACAGGCTTCATCCCAATAGGGTGGGGTCACCCCTGCTGGCGCCACACTATCGCCGCCCCCCTCCACCGGTTGGGGCAAGGGCGCCAACGGCAGGGCTTTGACCATGCTCAGGCCTTGACCCAGGTGGTGCCTTGGGCCGAGTCCTTCAACGCGATGCCCAACGCGGCCAGCTCCTGGCGGATGCGGTCGGCCTCGGCGAAATCCCGCGCCAGCTTGGCGGCACTGCGGGCCTCGATGCGGGCCTGGATGGCGGCGCCGTCCAGGCTGCTGCCGGTCTGCAAATAGGCCCGCGCGGGCTGCTGCAGCACGCCCAGCGTGGCGGCCAGACCGCGCAGCAGGCCAGCGCTGGCAGCCGAGTGGCTGCGGTTGCACTCGTTGGCCAGCTCGAACAGCACCGCCAATGCGCCGGGGGTGTTGAAGTCGTCGTCCATCGCCGCCTTGAAGGCTGCGGCCTGCGGCTGCAGCCAATCGACCCCCACCGCTTCGTCGCTGTGCGGGATGCCGTCGAGCGCGGTGTACAGCCGGCGTAGCCCGCTGCGGGCGTCGTCGAGCAACTGGTCGCTGAAATTGAAGGGGCTGCGGTAGTGGGTGCGCAGCATGAAAAAGCGCAGGGTCTCGCCGTCAAACTTGCCCAGCACATCGCGGATGGTGAAGAAGTTGCCCAGGCTCTTGGACATCTTCTCGTTGTCGA
>JANLZT010000260.1:0-7543 GCA_031366465.1 Betaproteobacteria bacterium
GCGACGGTCTCGGGCCGGTGGGCAACGACGATGCGGGTGATGTTCAGTCGCGCCAGGGCGCCCATCACATGCATCTCGCGGTCGACATCGAGGTGGCTGGTGGCCTCGTCGAGCAGCAGCAGGCGCGGCCGCTTGTAGAGCGCGCGCGCCAACAGCAGGCGCTGCTTCTGCCCGCCCGACAGCGAGCTGCCCATATCGCCGACGAGGGTGTGCAGGCCCATCGGCATGCGCGCGATGTCGTCGGCCAGCGCGGCCGCGCCAAGGCAGCGCAACAGCCAGGTCATGTCGGGCCGCGGCTCGAAGCAGCAGACGTTCTCGGTGATCGAGCCGGCGAACAGGCTGTCGTCCTGCAGCACCGTGCCCACCGCCTGGCGCCAGGCCGCCAGCACGCTGGCGTCGAGCAAACGGCCACCGACCCGGATCTCGCCGCGGCTGGGCTGCAGATCGCCCAGGATCAGGTTGACCAGGGTGGTCTTGCCGCCACCCGAGGCGCCGGTGATCGCCACCAGCTCGCCCTGGCGGATCACCAGGCTGATGCCGGCCAGCACCTCGGCCTCGTGGTCGGCATAACGGAAGCCGACCGCGTCGAGCCGCAGGGTCAGGTCGGCATGCGCCGGGATGCGCTGGCCGAGGGCGGCGGCGGGCTCGGCCGGGCTGAGGACGATGTCGGCCAGGCGGTCCATGTCGAGCCTGACCATGCGGGCGTCCATGACCCGGCCGACCAGGTCCATGACGCGCGAGTTGAACTGGCTGCGGTAGGCGACGAAGGCCAGCAGCATGCCCAGCGACAGGCTGCCGGCCATCACCTCGGCCGCGCCCAGCCACAGCACCAGCACCATGAACAGGCCGCTGAGGGTGCCGCGGGCGGCGCGCGCGCTCAGCGTCAGCGCCTGCACCCGCAGCGATTCGGACAACTCGTCGGCCAGCAGCGCCTGCCAGGCATCGAGCCGCTCGCGCTGGCGACCGAAGAGCTTGAGCGCGCGCACCCCGCGCAGCGATTCGAGCAAATGCGAGCTCTGGCGCGCCTCACGCACGATCTGGTCTTCGCGGGCGCGCCGCAGCGGCCCGTACCAGGCCAGCCTGAGCCCGGCATAGATCAGCACGCCCAGCAGCGCCACGCCGGCCAGCGCCGGGCTGTAGAGCAGCATCATGGCCAGCGCCAGCAGCGCCATCAGGCCGTCCAGGCCGGCCTCGACGAAGGTGCTGGTCAGCAGGTTCTGGATCGCGTCGACGCTGCGCATGCGCGACAGCACATCGCCCAGGTGGCGCTTCTGGAACCAGGGCGTGGGCAGCTGCAGCAGATGCGCCAGCACATTGCTGTGCCACTGCAGCTTGAGCGAGGCGGCGGCGCTGGCCAGCACCCAGCCGCGGCCCAGCATCACGCCGTTCTCGATGATCGCCAGCAGCGCAAAACCCAGGCACAGCACGCCCAGCAGATGGCCATCGCGCGAGACCAGCACCCAGTCGGTGATCCACTGCATCAGCAACGGCGCGGCCAGCGCAAACACCTCGAGCGCCAGCGACATCCCCAGCACCCGCGCCAGCAGCGCCCAGACCCCGCCGACGCGGCCCAGCAGGCGCGCCAGCGGCACGCGCTGGCGCTCGTCACGCGGCGCGAAGGCCGGCGCCGGCCAGAGCTCCAGGGCGACGCCGCTGAAGCGGTCCGAGACCTCGGCCGGCGCCAGCTTCAGCAGGCCGCGGGCCGGGTCAAGGATGACCACGCCGCGACTATCGGCCCGCACCAGCACCACGAAATGGCCCAGATCCCAGTGCAGGATGCAGGGCAGGCGCAGCGCGGGCAGCTCGTCGGCGTCGAGCCGCAGGGCCCGGCTGTTGAGCTGTTCGGCGGCGGCCGCGCCGGCCAGTGCATTGAGCGCCATGCCGTTGACCGACACCGCATGGCGCTGGCGCAGCAGGCGCAGATCGGTCTGCACGCCGTGCCAGGCCAGCACCATCGCCAGGCAGGCCAGGCCGCACTCGGCCGATTCGGTCTGCAGCACCACGGGTGGGCTGCGCCGCCACAGGCTGTGCAGGCGCAGCAGGCTGGCCGCGCGCACGGCCCCGGCGTCGGCCGGCGCGGCGGTGGCAGCGGCGCTGCGGCGGCGCGGCGGCCTCATGGCGCCGCCGCCAGCTGTGACTGCAGCGCGGGGCGCAGCATCCACTCGATCAGGCGGCGGCGCTCGAACAGCAGGTCGGCGTCGACGCGCAGGCCGGCGCGCAACTCGACCGCGCCGGCCTGCGAATCGAAGCGCCCGGCCGGCAGCCGGGCCGTGATCTGGTAGAAGGGCTCGCTGGCGCTGGCGCCAGGGCCGGCGCCGGCGCCCAGCCAGGGCGAGAGCTCGTCGGCACTGGCCGGCGTCGAGGCCACCGCCACCACCTCGGCCGGCTGCATGCCGTAGCGCTCGAAGGGGAAAGCCTGGTAGCGCAGCCAGACCCGGATGCCCGGGCGCACCATGCCGATGGCACGGCTGGGCGCATAGAGCTGCACCAGCAGCGGCTCGTCGGCCGGCAGCAACTGGGCCAAGGCGCGCTGCGCGTCCACCGCCATGCCAGGGCTGGCGTGCACCAGGCTCAGGGTGCCGGCGCGCGCGGCGGTGACGACAACGCGGCGTTTGGCCTCGGCCTCGGCCGCCTGTTGTTTCAGTTGCTCGGTCTCGCGCAACAGGCCCTGCAGCGTGTCGGCCTCGCGCGTGCGCGATGCCGTCAGCGCTTGCTGGGCCGCGTTGACTTCTCGTTCGAGCGCCAGCAACTCGCGGCGCAGGGCGTCGAGCCGGCTGCGCTGGTCGGACAGATCGGCCTGCTTTTGCAGCCAGTCCTCGCGGGCGATCAGCTGCAGATCGAGCAGGCCGGCGCGCAACGCCAGCACGTCCTCGGCGAGGGCGATGCGGCGCTGCTGCTCGGCGAGCTGCGCGGCCAGCACCGGGCGCTCGGCTTGCAGGTTGTCGATCCGGCGCTGCAGGCCGTTTCGCTCGCTGGCCGCGGCCTCGTGCAGGGCCAGCCGAGATTGCTGCAGCAGCGCCTGGCGGCGCCGCAGGCTGGCGATCACCTGGGCCTGGAAATCGGCGCCTCCCAGGGTCGGGCGGTCGGTCGAAAGCACGAACAAGACGGCGCCGGCCTCGACCCGCTGGCCTTGGGCGGCGTGTTGCTCCAGCACCCAGCCGGCCACCGGCGCTACCACCCGGATCACTCCGGCCGCAGGCGCCAGGTGGCCGCTGACGGTAGCGCGCCGGGTGTAGCTGCCCAGCACCAGCCAGGCGATCAGCGCCGCGGCGGCGGCCAGCGCGAACAGCGTGATCCAGGCCGACCCGACCAAGGGGCGCAGCAGCACGCCGGCCTGGCGCGGCCCACCCCAGGCCGCCAGGGCTTGCGGGCGGAACAGCGGTGGGGGCGGCGCCACCGCCGCCAGGGCCTGGGTCGGCAGGAAATCAGACTGCGGCTCGCGCCTCATGACCTGGCTGCCCGGGTTGGGTGCGGCGCTGGGAGCCGGGCCGGCCGGCTGGCGGCGTGACCCGCCAGCCCCCGTTTGGACCGGCGGAGCCGGGCAGGCGTTGCACCGGTCATGGGCTGCCCTGCCTCCTGCCGGTCTAAGGCCGCGCTGGCTCGCCGGTGCCGCCACCCAGGCCCAGCGCCGGCAACAGCCGCCCCTGCAGCGCCAGCAGCCGCATCTGTGCGGCCAGCAAGCGCTGGGCCTGCTCGCTGCGGCGCTGTTCGACGTTGTAGCGGCTGTCGCGCAACTGGATCAACTGCGATACCGAGCGCCGGCCGGCCTCGAACTGCAGATCGCCGGCCCGCACCAGCTGGGTGTACTGGGCCGATTGCTGCGCCAGTTGGGCCAGCGCACGCTGGGCGTTGGCGATGCGCGGGCCCAAGGTCTGCAGCTCGATCTGCGCGCCTTGGGCCACCCGCTCGGCCTCGGCCTGGGCGGCCTCGGCGCGGCGCTGGGCCTCGGTGCGGCGGGCGGCGTTCTCGCCCATCACCGGGAAATCCCAGCGCGCGGTGAGCTGCCAGACCTCTTTTTGCAAGGTGGTGGGCGCCGGCTGGGTGCGGTCATGCAACTGGTGGCGCAGCTCCAGGTCGATGCGCGGCGCCAGCAGGCTGGCCAGCGGGCGCACCCGCAGGCTGGCGGCATCCGCGCGCACCCGGGCTGCGGCCACCAGGCCGGGGAGATCGACCAGCGCGGCCAGCGCGGCAGCGTTGCTGGACGCCGCCTGCGCCGCCAGCAGTTGCGCCGGCAGGATGAAGTCCTCGGCCGCCCGCACCTCACCGCCGACTTGGGCGGCCAGCTTGTTGCGGGCGGCGTCCAGGTCGGCCAGCAGGCCCTCGTGGGCGATCTCGGCATCCACCTGCGAGGCCGATGCCTGGGTGGCATCGGCATCGCTGGCCTTGCCGGCCGCGGTCTGCTGGCGCACCTGCTCGACCAGCTTGCGCACGGCGTCCAGCCGGGCCTGGGCATGTGGCAGCAGAGTCTGCAGGCGCAGCAGGTCGGCATAGGTCTCGGCGATGCGCTCGGCCACTTCCTCGCGGGCGCGGCGCAAATCCTGCTCGGCGGCGTCGATGTCGCGGGTGGCGCCGACCAGCTCGGCCTGGTCATTGCCGGCGTTGTAGAGGTTCCAGCGCAGGCCGGCCTCGGCCCGGCTGGTGCTGCGGTCGATGGGGAAGCCGAACTCGGTCTCGCGGGCGCCGCCCTCGTTGGCGCTGAGGTAGACCGACGGGCCCAGGCGCGACCGGGCCTGCAAGCGGCGCTCCTGGGTGGCCTGCAGCAGCGACGCCGCCACCCGCACCTGGGGGTCGCGCGCCAGCACCCGCGACAAGACCGAGGCCAGGCTCTCGCTGACTGCCGCCGGCGGCGGCGCCAGCGCCGGCAGCACCGGTGCGGGCGGCGTGGCCAGCAGGGATTTCACCGTCTCGACCATTTGGGCCAGGGCCGGGGGCGCGGCCAGGGTTGGGGCCGGGGTTGCGACAACACCCTGTGCCCGGGCCGGGCTTGAAACAACCAACCCGATCAGCACAGCGAGCCCAGCCGCTGTGGCCAGGCCGTGGCCCAGGATTGCCTTGGCCCGGAGGCGGCCTGCGGGAGTACTGCGGTTCATCAACGCTCCTGCAAGGCGCCCTGGAAGCTGCGCAGCACGGGTTTCAAAAGGTATTGCAAGACGCTGCGCTGGCCGGTGAGGATGCCCACCTCCACCGGCATGCCGGGGGTGATGGGCAGGGCCTTGCCATGCAGCTTGAGCTGGTCGCGGGCGGCGATCAGTTGCACCTCAAAGTAGGCCTCGCCCTTCTCGTCGGTGACCGCATCCGCGCCCACGGTCTTGACCTGGGCATCCAACTGGCCATGGGTGGACGGGTCATACGACAGCACCCGCACATGGGCAGCCTGGCCAGGCCGGATGAAGCCGATGTCGGATGGCTTGACGCGCACGCTCATCAGCAGATTGGGCTCGTCAGGCACGATCTCGACGATGGGCTTGCCCGGCGCCACCACCCCGCCCCGGGTGTTGATCAGCACCCGGTTGACCACCCCTTCCACCGGTGAGACGACTTCGCGGCGCGCGGCCTTGTCCTCGCGGCCGCCGATGGTGGCGGCCAGGGTGGCGGTCTTGGTCTGGAACTCGCTGCGCTGGCTGCCCCACTGGGCGCGGGCCCGGGCATCGGCCTCGTGGACCTGGGCTTGCGCCTCGGCCAGGCCGGCGCGCAGCCGCGGCAGGCTCTGGCGCACGCTTTCCACGTCGCTGCGCTGGGTCTCCAGGCGCTGCTGGGCGGCCAGGAAATCGGCGCGGGACCCGGCGCCCTCGCTGAACAAGCGCTCCTCGATGGCAAAAGCCTGCTGGGCCAGGCCGAGCGAGCCCTGCAGCGACTGGATCCGCGATTCGGCCTCGGCCACCTCGCTGCGCCGGCGTTGCACCGCCTCGCGGGCCACCGCCTGGTTGCTCTGGAACTCGCGCTGGGCATCGCGCCACAACTGCATCTCCTTGTCGACCAAGTCGGGGGCCTGCGCGCGCAAGGCCGCATCAAACACCGGCGCGCCGCCCTTGAGCAGGGCGTCCACCCGGGCCCGGCCGGCCAGCGCGGCCAGCCGCAACTGGCGGCTCTCGCCCAGGTCAGCGTCCACCTGCGCGGTGTCGAGCCGGGCCAGCACCTGGCCGACCTTGACCTTGTCGCCCACGCCCACCAGCATCTCCTGGACGATGCCGCCTTCCAGGCTCTGCACCTCTTGCAGCCGGCTGGGCGGCACCACCGCGCCCCGGCCCTGCGCCGCCACATCGAGCTGGGCATAGGTGGCCCAGACCACCGCCGTGACGATGAACATCAGGATCACCCCCACCATCGCCAGCACGATGCGCTGCGGGCCCTGGTCGGGGTCGGGGTGGTGCACCGTCACCGGGCGCACGGTGTTGCTCAGCGCTGTGCCTGGCGCACCGCTCATCGCCGCGCTCATCGCACAGCCCCAGTGGCGGCGCGCAGGCGCTGGGCATCGACGGCGGCGGCCTTGTCGCCCAGCTCCTCGTGGTTGCGCTGGGTCATCAGGGCCTTGAGCACCTCGTCACGCGGGCCGTCGGCAACGATGCGGCCGCGGTCCATCACGATCAGCCTGTCCACCAGCGCCAGCATCGCCATCCGGTGGGTGGCCAGCAGGATGGTGGTGCCCTTGATCGCGCGCAGCCGATTGATCAGCTTTTGCTCGGTGGCCGGGTCGACCATGCTGCTGGGCTCGTCCAGCAGCAGCAGGCGCGGGCCGCGCAGCAGGGCGCGGGCAATCGCCACCAGTTGGCGCTGGCCGCCCGAGAGCCGGTCACCGCGCTCACCCACCGGCGTGGCCAGGCCCTGCGGCAGGCTGGCCCCCACCACGTCCAGGCCGGACGTGCGCACTGCCTCCAGCAAGCTGGCGTCGTTGGTGCTGACGCGCCCCAGCTCGATGTTCTCGCGCAGCGTGCCGTGGAACAGCACCACGTCCTGCGGCACATAGCCGATCTGGCGGCGCATCGACAGCGGCTCCAACTGGGTGTTGACCAGCTCGTCGAGCAGCACGCTGCCGGCACCCGGCGCGTACTGGTTGAGCACCAGTTTCAACAGGGTGCTCTTGCCCGAGCCCAGCTTGCCGATGATGCCCACGCGTTCACCGGCCTTGAGCTTCAGGTTCATGCCCTGGATCACCGGCGGCTGCTGCGGGTAGGCAAAGTCAACATCGCGGAACTCCAGCGCGCCGACCAGCGGCGGGGCTTTGAGGCTGGCCTCGCCTTGGTCGGTGGGCGCGTTCATGATCTTGTCGAGGGCCGAGTAACTCAGCTTGGTCTGCTCCCAGCGCACGATCAAGCTGGCGATCTGGCTCACCGGCGCCAGCGCCCGGCCAGTGAGCAGGCTGACCGCGATCACCTGGCCCAGCGTCATCGCGTTCTGCGCCACCAGCATCGCGCCCAGCGCCACCACCGCCACGCCCACGCCGGCCAGTACTGCGGCGTTGCTGTAGCTGACGCGGGACGAGATCTCGCGGGTGTGCAGGCTGTTGTGCGAGATGGCCTGGGTCAGGCCCTCCCATTTGCGCCGG
>JANLZT010000270.1:0-4349 GCA_031366465.1 Betaproteobacteria bacterium
ACCAGAGGAACGCCAGGCCGGCGCCGGCCATCGCGGCGCAGAAGATCAGCAGTTCGCCCGAGCCGCGGATATAGGGGAAGAACAGGTACTTGGAATAGACCGAGCTGCCGGTGACGTACGCGAACACGCCCAGCGCTGAGCCGACCATCACGACCGGCATCAGGGCCAGCCCGTCGAGGCCGTCGGTGAGGTTCACCGAGATGCTGGCGCCCACGATGACGACGTAGGTGAGGAACACGAAGCCGAACACGCCCAGCGGGTAGCTCACTTCCTTGAAGAAGGGCACCAGCAGGCCGGCCTTGGGCGGCAGGTTGACGTCGAACCCGGACTTGACCCAGGTGGAGAACAGCTCGAGCACCCGCAGGTTGGAGCTTTCCGAAATGCTGAACACCAGATACAGCGCCGCCAGCAGGCCGATCAGCGACTGCCAGAAATACTTCTCGCGCGAGCGCATGCCCTCGGGGTCCTTCAGCACCACCTTGCGCCAATCGTCGGCCCAGCCCACGGCGCCGAAGCCGAAGGTCACCAGCATCACCACCCACACAAAACGGTTGGTCCAGTCGAACCACAGCAGTGTGGCCACGCCGATGCCCAGCAGGATCAGCACGCCGCCCATGGTGGGCGTGCCGCGTTTGGCCAGGTGGCTGGCCATGCCATAGGCGCGGATCGGCTGGCCGATCTTGAGCTCGGTGAGCTTGTTGATCACCCAGGGTCCCATCGACAGGCCGATCACCAGCGCCGTCAGCGCCGACATCACCGCGCGGAAGGTGAGGTACTGGAAGACGCGCAGGAAGCCCCAGTCGGGGTGCTGGGCCAGCAACCACTGCGACAGGCTAAGCAGCATGGCGCACTCCAGGGCTCGACAGGCTAAGCAGCATGGCCGTCCTTCTCCAGGTCGCTGCTGCCGGGCTGTTGCAGCGCGGCCACCACCCGTTCCATGCGCATGAAGCGCGAGCCCTTGACCAGCACCGCAGCGCAAACCGGCGCATCGCCCAGGGCCTGCACCAGCGCGCCGGTGCCCTCAAATTGGCGGGCCGCGCTGCCATAGGCCCGCGCCGCATCGGCGCACAAGGTGCCCGCTGCCCAGAAGTGCTCGATGCCGGCGCTGCGCGCCAGGGCCCCCACCTCGGCATGGCAGGCCGGGCCCTCGCGGCCCACCTCGCCCATGTCGCCCAGCACCAGCCAGCGCGGGCCGGGCAGGCTGGCCAGCAGGGCGATGGCTGCCCGCACCGAGTCGGGGTTGGCGTTGTAGCTGTCATTGACCAGCGTGACCGGCTGGCCGTGCAAGGTGATGCGCAGGATCTGCGAGCGCCCGCTCACCGGCCTGAAGGCCTGCAGGCCCTGCACCACCGCCGCCAGCGGCGCACCGGCGGCCAACGCGGCGGTGGCTGCGGCCAGCGCGTTGTGCAGGTTGTGGGCACCGGCAGCCTGCAGGCGCATACCGGCCGGCCCGGCCGGGGTTTGCAACTGCAAAGCCCAGTGGCCGCCGTCGGCATCGTCGGCCCAGGCCGCCTGGCCCAGCACGTCGGCGGGCGCCCCGGCCGCAGCCCCCGCCGCGCCGCGCAGCGCAAAGGTCGAGTGGCGACGCCCGGCGGCCAGCGCCTGCCACAGCGGCGCATGGGCATCGTCGGCCGGGAACACCGCCACGCCGTCGGCCGGCAGCGCGCTGATAACGCTGCCGTTCTCGGCCGCCACCGCCTCGACGCTGGCCATGAACTCCTGGTGCTCGCGCTGGGCGTTGTTGACCAGCGCCACCGTGGGCTGGGCGATGGCCGCCAGCAGCCCGATCTCACCCGGGTGGTTCATGCCCAGTTCCAGCACCGCCACCCGGTGCGCCGGGCGCAGCCGCAGCACCTGCAGCGGCAGGCCGATGTGGTTGTTGAAGTTGCCGATGGTGGCCAGCGCGGCGCCGCCCTGCCAGGCCCGCAGGATGGTCGCCAGCATCTGCGTGACGGTGGTCTTGCCATTGCTGCCGGTGACCGCGATCACCGGCAATTGCAGGCCGGCACGCCAGCCTTGTGCCAGTTGTTGCAGTGCCGCACCGGTATCGACCACCTGCAGGCCGGGCAGGCCGCAACCGGCCAGGCCGCGCTCGGCCAGCACCGCCGCCGCACCGGCAGCACGGGCCTGCGGCAAAAAATCATGGGCATCAAAGCGCTCACCGCGCAGGGCCACGAACAGGTCACCCGGCTGCAGGCTGCGGCTGTCGCTGTGCACCCGCAGCAGCGGGGTGGCCGGATCGCCCAGGCACAGCGCAGCGGGCAGCAGCGCGGCGGCCTGGGCCAGGCTCATCAGCGGCAGCATCGGGGCTGGCGACGTGGCCATCAAGCAGCACCCCCGCGTTGGGCCAGCCACTGCGCCGCCACCGCGCTGTCCAGGAAGGGCCGCTTGATGCCCTGCGCCTCCTGGGTGTCCTCATGGCCCTTGCCGGCCAGCAGCACCACGTCCTCGGCGGCGGCCTCCAGCACCGCATGGCCGATGGCCGCGCGGCGGTCTTCGATCATCACCACCGGGTGGGCAGCGTCCAGCCCGGCCCGGATCTGCGCCAGGATCCTGGCCGGCAGCTCGTCGCGCGGGTTGTCGCTGGTCAGCACCACCAGGTCGGCGCCTTGCTGGGCGATCCGGCCCATCAGCGGCCGCTTGGCGATGTCGCGGTTGCCACCGCAGCCAAACACACACCACAGCCGGCCCCCGCGGGCCGCCGCCAGCGGGCGCAGCGCGCCCAGGGCCTTGTCCAGTGCGTCGGGGGTGTGGGCATAGTCCACCACCACCTCGGGCAGGCCGGGGCCGGCCGGCACCCGGTCCATGCGGCCGGGGACCGGCGTGAGCTGGCCGACCACGCCAGCCGCCTGGGCCAGCGGCACGCCCAGCGCGCGCAAGGCACCCAGCACCGCCAGCAGGTTGCTGGCGTTGTAGTCACCGATCAGCGCGCTGCGCACCGCCACCTGCTGCAGGCCTTCTTCCAGCGTGAAGGCCAGGCCACCGTCGGCATAGTGCAGGCCGCTGGCGCGCAGCCGGGCCGGCCGCCGCACCGAGGTGGTCCACAGGTCGATGCCGGCATCGCCGCGCTCATCGGCCAGGTCGGCGCCGGCAGCGTCGTCGATGTTGACCACCGCCGCCTGCAGCTCGGGCCAATCGAACAAGGCCCGCTTGGCCGCCCAATAGCTGGCCATGTCGCGGTGGTAGTCGAGGTGGTCCTGCGTGAAGTTGGTGAACTGCGCCACCGTCACCGGCGTGCCGGCCATGCGCTGCTCGGCCAGGCCGATGGAGGAGGCCTCGATGGCGCAGGCGACCAGGCCGCTGTCCGCCATGCGCCGGAACGCCGCCTGCAGCGTGATGGGGTCGGGCGTGGTGTAGCCGCTGGGGTCGATGCTGCCCGGCGACCCTGCGGACGGCGGCTCGCCGATGCCCAGCGTGCCCACCACGCCGCAGCGCTGGCCCAGCAGCGTCAAGGCCTGCGCGGTCCACCAGGCGGTGCTGCTCTTGCCATTGGTGCCGGTCACCGCGATCACCTGCAGGGCCTGCGCGGCCTGGCCAAACCAGGCGGCGGCCAGTGGCCCGGTGGCGGCCTTCAGGCCGGCCAGCGCGGCCACCCGGTCGTCAGCCGGATCGAAGCCGAAGGGCTCCATCCCCACCGCCTCGACCAGGCAGGCGACAGCGCCGGCCTGCAGCGCGGCCGGCACAAAACGGCGGCCATCGGTGGCCAGGCCGGGCCAGGCGATGAAGGCGTCCCCCGGCTGCAGCTTGCGGCTGTCGGTGCGCAGGCGGTCAGCGCCCTCGGGATGGACCCGGCTGGCCAGCCAGGCCTGGGCCTGCGCAATATTGGCAAGGCGGCGCGCCACTTAAAAGCTCTCCGGCACGGCGGGCAGGGCCTTGGCCACCACGCTGGGCTTGACGTCCAGATCGGGCGCCACGTTCATCATGCGCAGGGTTTGCTGCACCACCTGGCTGAACACCGGGCCGGCCACATCGCCGCCGTAGTACACGCCGTTGCTGGGCTCGTCGACCATCACCGCGACGATGATGCGCGGATTGGCGATGGGCGCCATGCCGACGAACCACGCGCGGTATTTGTTGCTGGAGTAACCCCGCCCTTCCTGCTTGTGGGCGGTGCCGCTCTTGCCACCCACCGAGTAGCCGATGGTCTGCGCCTTGGGGCCGGTGCCGCCCGGGCCGGCGGCCATCTGCAGCATGCGGCGGATCTCCTGCGCGGTCTCGGGCGACAGCACCCGCAGGCCGCTCACCGGGTGGTCCTGCTTGAGCATGCTGACCGGTATCACCTCGCCGTCGCGCGCAAACACGGTGTAGGCATGCGCCATCTGCAGCAGCGATGCCGACAGGCCGTAGCC
>JANLZT010000317.1:0-1791 GCA_031366465.1 Betaproteobacteria bacterium
ATGTCCAGCTGCACGCCCAGCGTGGCCAGGCGCGGTTCGTCCAGGTGGTAGCCCCAATTGGGGATGCGGCAGGTGAGCATCGCCGCGCTGGTGCTTTCGCGGCCCTCGGTGTTGGTGCGCGCGCCCAGCACCGAGGTGGCAAACAACACCGCCCACGATTCCATCCAGGCGCAATGCTAGCCGCGGGTGGGCACATTGCCCACCTGGTAGGGCGTGCAGGTGTTCATCATCTGCACGCCCATGCGGGCGGCCATGGCCTCGCTGCGGCGGTAGAACTGCACCATCTGCTCGGTGACGCCCATCTCGACCGGGTGATGCGGGTCGAAGCCGAGTTGCAGGTGCGAGCTGAAGGCCTTGACCTTGGGCACCGCCACCACCTCGGCGCTGTCGAGGTTGAACTCGCTGAATACCGCGTCCAGGCCGGTTGTGCTTGCGGCGTCGCCGCCCTGCTTGAGCGCAAAGTCGCGCATGAAGGGCGTGGTGGCGGTCACCGTGCCGCAGACATTGCGGGTCTCGACAAAATTCTCGGCGCCGAGTGCCTCACCGTAGCGCAGCAGCAGGTCCATCGCGCGGGCGATGGCCCGGCCCTCGCGGCCGTCGCGCATGGCTTTTTCTTCGTCGGTCAGGTGCATGGCTGTCCTTCAGCGCGGGATGGCGGCCACGCCGCCGATGTCGTCAGCCACCGCCCGCACGAGGGCCAGCAGCGCCGGGGCGATCTCGGCGCGCAGCCGGTCCTCAGAAAACACAAACGCCGGGCCGCCGCAGTTGAAGGCCATCACCTCGCCGCGCGGGCCGGTGAGTGCCACCGACACCGAGTTGATCTCACGGTGGAACTCACCCGCCGAGATGCAGGCCCCCGTGCGCTCGCGCTCGGCCAGTGCGGCCTGCAGGCCGGGCTCCAGCGCCTGCCAGTCACTGCCGCGCGCCAGGCGCAGCGATTCGATCAACTGGCCGCGCACCGCTGGGTCCAGCGCACCCAGGTAGGCCCGGCCCAGCGCAGAGTTGGGCAGCGGCACGCGCGAGCCGACGTCCAGCCGCGCCGCCAGCATCGTCGAGCGCGCGCGGCAGGCCTCGACCAGCACCATCTCCAGGCCGTCGCGCACCGCCAGGTAGACCGACCCGCCGGTGCGCTCGGCCAGTGCCTGCATGGGGCCGCGCGCTGCCGCACGCACGTCCAGGCCGGACAAAAATACCTGGGCCAGCGCCACCACCCCGGCGCCCAGCATGTAGCGCTCACCGCCCGGCTCGGGCCGTAGCCAGCGGTGGGCCACCAGGGTGGCCGCCAGCCGGGTGACGGATGGGCGCGGGATGCCGGTCAGCCGCGCCAGCTCGGTCGGGCCCAGCACCGGCTGGCCGTCGCCAAAACACTGCAGCAGCGCCAGGCCGCGGTCGAGCGCGCTGACGGTGCCCGGTGCGGCCTTGGCGGTGGGCTTGGAGGTGACCTTGGCCACCACGGGCGAGGCGACGCTCACACCGCCACGCCCAGCGGCGCCACCACTTCTGTCGCCGCTTGTGTCGCCGCTTGTGTCGCAGCTCGTGTCGTAGCTTGTGTCGCAAGCTGCGCCGCCGCCGGCCGCAGGTAAACGCCCTGCCCCAGCAAAGTGGTTTGCAGCGCGGCAATGTCCACCGCCCGCACGGGCACGCCTTGCTGCACCGCCAGCGCGGCTGCGGTGCCCGCCGCCTGGCCGGTGATCCAGCACTGCGGGATCTCGCGCATGAAGCCGTGGGAATTCTTGTCGCAGGACACATGCCGGCCGCAGGCCAGCAGGCCGTCCAGCTTCAGCGGCACCA
>JANLZT010000342.1:0-5862 GCA_031366465.1 Betaproteobacteria bacterium
GGCCAACTGGCCCAAGATCAGGTTCCATGCGCTGCGCGAGCATGCGGGGCTGGTGTTCCAGAAGCGGCTGGAGGGGTGAGGCCGGGGGGCAGCCGCGCCATCACCTCGGCCCACCATTGACTGCGGGTCAGCCAGCCGCCCCTTGCTCACGCACCCAGTTCTCAACTTTCAGCCCTGGGTAGCCGGCAAAGTCAGGCAGGTTGTTGGTCACCAGCGTCAACCCCAGGCCCAGCGCGTGCGCGGCGATCAAGCGGTCCAGTGCGTCGCGCTTGTGATCGGGCAGGGCGGCCCGAAGAACGCCATAACTGCGTGCCGCCACATCGTCAAAGGCCAGCACCGGCAACAGCGCGAGAAACGCAGCCAAGGCACGCTGGGCCTGCGGCCGAACATCGGGGTCACGCTCCACGCCATGCTGCAACTCGGCCAAGACGATGCTCGACAGCACTGCCTCGACAAAGTCAAGCACCTGCAGCCGTTCGATCAGGGCGCGGGGTTGGCGCTGGATCAGGTGGATGCAAATGTTGGTGTCCAGCATGTAGCGCATCACGACACGGGCCTCCGACGCTACTCGGCTTGAGGATCGGGCGGCGAAGGGCCAGACGGCAGGGCGCCCCAAGACCGGTCCGCCTGCTCGTGCAGATCGCGGCCGCCTACCATGAACCCGGGCGGAAATGCCGCCAGCGCATCGGCCAGGCCGGCCAAGGTGGCTGCGGGCACGGGGCGAATCACCCAGCGCTCGAAGACCTGGGTTCTCATGGCTGGGCTCTCGATCAAGGGGGCGCTGGCCGGCCGGTCAATACCGGCTCAATTCTTCTTCCAGCCAAGCCTGGTAGCTGCGTACCGGGACATGATCAACCGCCTGCAAACGCTCGATCAGGCGGATGAACTCGGCACGGGTTTCGGCAAAGACCGCGCCTTGAAAGTGGCGCAAACGCGCTGGCGTCATGCCGGCCTCACCCAATTGATCCAGCTTGTTGGGCATTGCTGGACCATGCCATCCAGATCGGCCTGCACCTGCCGCAAATAGCCCTGCAAGCTGACCAGCAACTCCAACTGGTACTGGATCGACGACATCCCCGACATACCACCTCCTGCTGTAAACGCCGCAGACCCTGCAGCCGATGAATCCAGTGCAGCCTGGACCTGGTGTGTCCAACCCCGCCACCCATTGGGCAGCAAAGGCTGGCAGCTTTTCGCCACCCGCGCCGATCTTGACGAAGCGCCCGACGCCCCTGGCCGGCACGCGGCGCAGCAAGGTATCCAGGCCCTGCTGCGCCACGCTGATCTGGAACAGGCCTTGCGGCAACAGCGCAACCTGATCAGCGGCGGGCAGGCCAGCCTGCTGCAAGCCGTCCAGCTTGTCCAGCAGCTTGGGCAGCAGGGCCAGTTCCTGGCGGATTTCGGGCAGCAGGCGGGCCGGGTCTTGCGCACCGGGCTGGGCCAGCAGGGCGTCCAGTTCAGTGCGCACGGCGGGGGCCATGTTCAGCAGATGGGCCGTGCGCACCCGCAGCAGTTGCAGAGCTGGGCCCAGGCATCGTCGCGGTCTTGCTGGGCCTTGGCGCTGCGCTGCTGGTCGGCACGACTCAGGTCTTGCTGGCGCTCACGCTCGGCGCGCTCGGCTTCTTCGCGCCGGCTTTGCCTTTCGGCATCGGCTTGCTGGGCCTCATGCGCCTGGCGCTGGTGGTCGCGGGCCAGCAGCACCTGGGCCAGGCCATGCAGGTAGTCGCCCAGGTCCTGCAGGCCAGGTTGAACGGCGGGGTGTTGGGGGTCGGTCATCGGGCTCAGTCCGGGGTTTTGGGGCAGCGGCCGGGGCAGCGTAGCGGCCAGGTTGATAGGTTGGCGCAGTGGCGTCAGGTGCCGTCGGCGTGGACGCGGCAAGGGTGGCTGGCAATGGCTGGCAAAGCGCTCGCGCACGGCTTGAAGGCGGTGGTGGATGGCTTCGGGGCTGAGGTGGTCCACCCGCACGGTGCGGTTGGCCGCCGGGCGGCCAAAATCGTCGTTGACCAGCAATTGCCAGTCGCCCAGGCGCAGCGGTGCCTCGTTGTCTTGGGCCAGGACGCGCCGGCAATCCGCCTCACTGGCCAGCTTGAAGGCCAGGCGCAGCTTGAACTGGCTGGCCGCTGCGGGGGGCAAATCCACCCCCTGGCAGGACTGGCTGGACAGCAGCAGCGTGAAGCCGTAGGCCCGGCCCTCGCGCGCCACCTCTTCGATCAGCCTTGCCGCCTCACGTCGTTGGGTGAAATCGCCTTCGACGAAGAGCTTTTGCACCTCGTCGATGACCACCACCAACACCGGCATGGTGGGCGTGCCACGCTGGCGCGCCAGGCGGTTGTAGGCACCGATGTCGGGCACCAGGCCGGCCGGCGCAGCAGCTTGAAAGCCGGTCTTGCGGCGGTCGCGCTCGGCCATCAGATCGCGCAGCAGTTGCAACACCGGGGTGTATTCACCGCCATGCATCGGCGTCGTCGGCGTCCAGCCACAAGCTGCTGGCGTGCGGCAGGGGCAGCAGCACCGGGGCCTGGCCTACTTCGGTATGCCCCAAGCGCAGGAGGCAGGGCAGCCCGGGCTGAGGCTGGCCGTGCGCGGGCCGCAAGGTGTTGGCGTGAATCCCGGCGGTCATCGTGTGCAATGGGCGTAGTGGTGAGTTTGACGTGTCAGGATCGCGCAGGGCCGTCAGCGCACTGCGGACCACCAGACACCAGCAGTCCGGCCGGCTGACGCACCGCATGGCCTACGACGCCGTCAATGCGCCGACCTTGCTGGTGGAATACGCGCCCGAGCTGCGCGCCATCGAGGCCAACTGGCCCAAGATCAAGTTCCACGCGCTGCGCGAGCATGCAGGGCTGGTGTTCCAGAAGCGGCTGGAGGGGTGAGCCGGCGCCGCAAATCACCGCCGACCCGCTCCGTGAGGTGCGATGCAAGGGCGGACGATCTGATGCGTTGATGAAAGTCAGGCGCGCAAAATGTCCGACAGCGCCAGCAACTGCACCCGCAATTCAGGTATCGAGCGCGAGACGACCAACCACACCGTATCCGGCTCGATACCGAGGTAGGCATGCGCCAGGCGGTTGCGGGTGCCGACCACCTGGCGCCACGGCACGCCGGGCGCCAATGCCCGAACCTCGTCGGGCACATGGGTGGCCGCCTCGCCGATCAGCTCGAGGTTGCGCAGCGTGGCGTCCTAGCGCATGCGATCGGCCAGCAAGGACGCCAGATCGTGCCCGGCGGTATAGCTCAGCACTGCGTCACAGAAACCCAGCATGTCACGCACATAGAGCGCGTGATCACGCTCAGGCAATGGGGATGGCGTCGCGCTCGACATAGGGCCTCAACTCCTGGCGCAGGGCGCGCTCGGTAACCAGGTCCACCGGGTGGCCCAGCAGGTCTTCCAAGTAGAACTGCACGCCAAAGTAGACCTCTGGCGTGGCTGGCCCATCGAAGGCGACCAGCACATCCACATCGCTGTCTGCGCGGGCCGTGTCGCGGGCCATGCTGCCAAACAGCGCCAGCCTTTGCACACCAAAGCGCTGGGCAAGCACAGCTTTGTGCTCGCGCAGCAGCCTCAACGCGGTGGCTCGGTTCATGGCCGAATCATGCAGCATTGCCAGGCTGCCGGTGCGCTCAGCCGCCCGCCGCAAACGCCACCGCCACCGCCGCCGCCAGCCGCGCATTGCCCTTGATCAGCGCGATGTTGGCGGCCAGGCTCTGGCCGCCGGTCAGCTCGTTCACCCGCTGCAGCAAAAACGGCGTGGCCGCCTTGCCGCTGATGCCGCGCGCGGCGGCCTCGGCCAGTGCGCCCTCGATGGCATCGTCGATGTGGTGGCGCGGCATCGCAAACTCAGGCGCGATCGGATTGGCCACCACCAGGCCGCCGCCCAGGCCCAAGGCCCATTGCGCCCGCATCACGGCGGCGATCTCGGCCGGGCTGTCCAGCCGCACATCGACATTGAAATCGCTCTCGCGGGTGAAGAACGCCGGCAGGCAGTCGGTGCCATGGCCGATCACCGGCACGCCGTGGGTCTCCAGGTACTCCAGCGTCAGGCCCAGATCCAGGATGCTCTTGATGCCGGCGCAGACCACCGCCACCTCGGTGCGCGACAGCTCCTGCAGGTCGGCCGAGATGTCGAAACTGCTCTCGGCGCCGCGGTGCACGCCGCCGATGCCACCGGTGGCAAACACCCGGATGCCGGCCAGCGCGGCCACGATCATCGTCGCCGCCACGGTGGTGGCGCCGCTGCGGCCTTGCGCCACCAGCACCGGCAGGTCGCGCCGGCTGGCCTTCACAGTGCGGTGGCCGGCGCGGCCCAGGCGCTCGATCTGCTCAGGCGACAGGCCGGCCTTGAGCCGGCCATCGATCACAGCGATGGTGGCCGGCACCGCACCAAGGGCCCGCACCTCGGCCTCCACTGCCAAAGCGGTCTCGGCGTTCTGCGGCCAGGGCATGCCATGGCTGATGATGGTGGATTCGAGTGCCACCACGGGCGCACCGGCGGCCAGCGCGGCGGCCACCTCGGGATGAAGATCGAGCAGGGCGTTCATGGGCGGGTTGGCAAGGTGGCGCGACGTCGAGTGGGTGGCGGGATTATCCAGGCCCGGTGCCACAATCGCCGCCCCATGCCCCGCCTGCGCCCCCGACTGGCCCTGTACCTGCAGCTCATCCGCTGGGACCGCCCGGCCGGCTGGCTGCTGTTGCTGTGGCCCACGCTGAGTGCACTGTGGATCGCCGCCGACGGCTTCCCGGGCTGGCATTTGCTGGCCGTGTTTGTGGCCGGTACGGTGCTGATGCGCAGCGCCGGCTGCTGCGCCAACGACGTGGCCGACCGCGAGTTCGACCGCCATGTCAAACGCACAGCGCAGCGGCCGGTCACGCGCGGCGCTGTCAGCGTCAAAGAGGCCCTGGCGGTCGGCGCGGTGCTGGCCTTGGCAGCCTTCGCGATGGTCATCACCACCAACCCGCCGACCATCGCCTTGTCCTTTGCCGCGCTGGCCATTGCGCTGGCCTATCCCTATGCCAAGCGCATCGTGGCGATGCCGCAGGCGGTGCTGGGGGTGGCCTTCAGCTTCGGTATCCCGATGGCGTTCTCAGCCGTACTGGGCGGCAAGGATTGGGCCTTGGCCAGCATCAGTGCCGCGGTGCCGCCGCAGGCCTGGTGGCTATTGCTGGGCAATCTGTGCTGGGTGCTGGCCTATGACACCGAGTACGCGATGGTCGACCGCGACGACGACTTGGGCCTGGGCATCCAGACCTCAGCCATCACGCTGGGCCGCTTCGATGTGGCCGGCGTGATGGTTTTTTATGCCGCGTACCTGCTGAGTTGGGCCGGGCTGGGCCACGCGCTGGGCCTGGGCTGGGTTTTTCAGCTGGGCATCACGGTGGCGGTGCTGCAGGCGGGCTGGCACTTCACGCTGATCCGCAGCCGCAGCCGCGACGGCTGTTTCAAGGCTTTTCGCCTCAATCACTGGCTGGGGTTTGCGGTGTTTGTGGGGGTGGCGGGGGACTTGGCGCTGCGCTGAATGGGCGGCTTTGGGCTCGTTGCGGGCGTAGCGACCGGCTGCTTTGGCGGCGTTCGGAAAAAAAACGTTCAGCGCTTGAGCGAGGCCGAGGCCACCGGGTGGCCGGCTGCCTTCGTGTCCCCCGCCGCCGGCAAAAAGCCGCCGACGGCTCCTCCTTTACCTACGGCATCCGGCCACCCGGCGCCCTCGGCCCGGCACCGCCGGTGGACCTCGGGTGTATTGAAGGCCGCGCGCCACGGTGGTGATGGAGCGTCGTGACGGGCTGGCGTGTTCTGCGCAAGGAAATGAGGAGCCGGCGGCGGCTTTTGGCCGGCGGCGGGGGACATGGCGCCGAACACGCCCGCCCGG
>JANLZT010000361.1:0-7465 GCA_031366465.1 Betaproteobacteria bacterium
CTTCCACTTCGCCGCTTGCAAGCGGCTCAGATTCGCCAGGCGAGGAACAGCACGCAGGTCCTGTTCCTCGTCCGGGCTCATCCCCCTGCCAGGGGGAAGGTGGGGATGGGGGTTTGGCGCTCGCGCGACCTCAGCTTTCCACCCCCACCCCAACCCGCCCCCTTGAAGGGGGCGGGAGCTGCGCCATCAGGCCAGGCCGGCCTGGGCCGCCTTCAAGGCCTGTTGCCGTTTTCGCGGGCTGTCCTCACGCTCCACCCGCTGCGACGGCTGGCTGCGCTGGCGCAAACGCCAGGCCTGCAGCAGCGCCCGGGTCTCGGCGTCCGGCCGGGCCGGCAGCTTGCGGTAGTCGCTGCAGTCGCTCTTGCGGCTCATCAGGCGGTGGTTGATGAGTTCGCGGCGCAGCGTGGCATGGTCATCGAAGGCATTCGCGGCCTTGAGCACCTCGTTGACCTCGCGCTCGGTGTAGCTGCGCCGGCCGTCGAACAGCGTCCACAGCACCCACATCGCCAGCGTCTGGATGCTGTATTTGGTGGGCCAGCGGATCAGCCGGCCGCGGCTGTCGAACTGCATCAGCGCCTTGCGAGCGTTGTCGCTGAGCGCCAGCGGGGCAGGGCGGTCTTCTGCGGCTAGCTGCGGCTCGGGCAGTGTTGTGGCCACTGCAGAGGCCACCGGAACCCCGGCCTGCAGGCTTTGCAGGTTGCGGTGGCCCAGCGCGCGGGCCATCAGGTTGAGCAACTCGACATGGCCGGGCGGCGGGCTGCCGGCGGCATGGCGGGTCTTGAGGGCGGTGCCCAGGGCGCGCGCAAACAGCGACGCATCGGGCACGACAAGGGTCATCGGCAAGCGGCTCATGGCCATCCTCCAAACGCGCAAGGTCCCCGGGGCTGCGATGTGCAGCCAGGCCGGGTGCTGGGGGTTGCCGTCTTCCAGCCAGGTTGCACGCACAAAGGGGCACAAGGGGCTTGGGGTCTCGATGATCGAGGGCAGATTTAGCACGCGAGGGGTCTCGCGCGGCAACGCCTGGGTGAACTGCCGACCGGGCGGTCAGTGTAGCCATCTTGGGCAAGCCCACAAACCATCCTCCACCGGCATCCGCCAGGCCGTGAATGCGCCATCCCGCCCGGTGCACTCGACAATGCCGCATGAGCTTCGAGATGGATATCGGCCACTGCAGCCGGCCCGGCCAACGCGCCGAGAACGAAGATTTTGTCGGCGCCCTGCGCAGCCGCGAGCCCGGCCTGGGGGTGGTGGCGGCAATCGCCGACGGCGTGTCCACCGGCGGCCGCGGCCGGGAGGCGGCGCAGACCTCGGTGATGGGCCTGCTGGCCGATTTTTTCAGCACCCCGCCGACCTGGGAGACGACGGTGGTCTTCGACCGCCTGATCGGCGCCCAGAACGCCTGGCTGGCCGACCACAACCGGCGCCGCGCCCGCGAGCCCGACAGCACCGCACTGACCACCCTGACCGCCATCGCACTGCGCGGCCAGACCTGGACCGTGGCCCATGTGGGCGACACCCGGGCCTGGCTGTGCCGGGCACGCGCCGATGACGGCCCGTCCGCGTCGCCCGTCGCGGCCCCCGGTTTTGAGCTGCTGGCCCTGACCCAGGACCATGCCTTCGACGCGCCCGGCCACCGCAGCCGGCTGACCCGCGCGGTCGGGCTGGATGATCTGGTGCGGGTGGACTATCAGCAGGGCGATGTGCGCCTGGGTGACAGCTTTGTGCTCACGTCCGACGGCGTGCACGGCGTGCTCAGGCCCGCCGTGATCGCCGCGCTGGCCGGGCCCGGCAGCGCCCAGCAGGCTGCCGACGCGCTGGTGGACGCCGCGCTGGCGGCGGGCAGCCATGACAACGTCACGGCGCTGGTCTTGCGGGTGACCGGGCTGGACGCGCGCGACCTGCAAGACGAACTGACCGATGCCGGCCGGCTGGCCGCCGCCCCCACGCTGCGGGTGGGCGACAAGTTGGACGGCTACACCATCACCGCCCGGGTGGCCGACAACGGCGTGCACCAGATCTACCAGGCGCGGGACGCCGAGGGCGGCGCGCTGGTGGCGATCAAGCTGCTGCACCCGTCGCGCGCCAGCGACGCCCAGGAGCGCGCGATGCTGGCCCACGAGGCCTGGCTGGGCCAGCGCATCAGCAGCAGTGGTGCCCACAGCGGCTTTGTGCGGGTGCATGCCCGCCGCGCTGGGGCCAGCGTCCACCATGTGGTCTTCGATTGGCATGCCGGCCGCACCATGACGCAACTGTTTGCCAAGGGCGCCCTGCCGGTGGTGGGCGAGGTGATCGCGGCGGCGGTGGCGGTGACACGGGCGCTGGGGCAGTTGCACCGCCTGGGTGTGGTGCACCGCGACATCAAACCCGACAACCTGCACCTGGGCGACGATGGCCGCTGGCGGGTGCTGGACCTGGGCGCGGCCATCAGCGGCCGTGAGAGCGCCACCCAGCACAGCTTGCGGGCCGGCACGCCCAGCTATATGAACCCCGAGCAGTGGGACGGCAGCCCCGCCGACCATGGCAGCGATCTGTTTGCGCTCGGCGTCACGCTCTACCAGTGGTTGACCGGCCGGCTGCCCTATGGCGACATCGAGCCCTACCAGGTGGCGCGCTACCGGCGCGATCCGACACAGGTCTCCAGGCTGCGGCCGGATGTGCCGATCTGGCTGGACCACATCGTGATGCGGGCGCTGGCCCGCGATGCCCGCCAGCGCTTCGAGACCGCCGAGGAGCTGCTGCTGGCGCTGGAGCGTGGCGCCGCCCGGCCGCTGCCCGCGCTGCCGGCCACCCCGCTGCTGCAGCGCGACACCACCACCTTGCGGATGGCCGGGCTGGTGGTGTCGCTGATGTTCAACGCGCTGCTGGTGGTGTGGCTGCTGTTCCTGCCGCGTTGAGCGGCAGGCTTACAGGCGTCGATCAGGCCACACTGCTGCGGCGCACCGCCGGCTTGGGCCGCTGGCGTCCACCGGTATCCGTCATCGAGCCAGCCGCGGCTGAACCCTGCCGTGCCCGGCCGCCTTTTTCGGCCCAGGTGCGGGTCCAGCGGATCTGCACCACCCGCAGCACCGCCAACATCACCAGCGCCAGCACGGTGAAGGACAAGAAGCCAAACAGGTAGCTGCCGGTGTATTGCTTGGACAGACCCATCGCGTTGGGCAAGAACCCTCCGCCCAGCGCACCCACCTCACCGATCATCGAGCCGGCCACGGCGGTGGCCAGCGGCCAGCGCAGCGGCACCAGCTGGAACAGCGCGCCGTTGCCCGCGCCCAGCGCCGCAAAACACAGCATGAACAGCAGGGTGGTCAGGGTCAGCGATTGGCCGGCCATGCCGCAGGCGGCCAGTGCCGCAGCCACCAGCAGCAGCACGCCGCTCAAGGTGTGGATGCCGCCCACCCGGTCGGCGATCCAGCCACCCACCACCCGCACCGCCGAGCCCATCAGGGTGGCCAGCATCGTCAACTGGCCGGCCTCGATCTTGGTGACCTTGAACTGGTCGTGGAAGTAGGTGGGCAAAAAGCTGGCCAGGCCGATGAAGCCGCCAAAGGTGACGATGTAGATCATGCTGAAGGCCCAGCCGTCTTTCTCGAACAGGCAAGCGACATGCTCGCGCAGGGTCTGGTGCTCGCGGTCGGGCGGCTCTTTGGCGGCGAACCACCTCACCAACATCGGCAGCAACATCGTGAAGGCGGCCAGGCCGTAGACCGTCTGCCAGCCATAGGCCTGGGCCAGCGGCGGCGCAAACAGCACCGCCAGCACCGTGCCCGAGTTGCCGGCCCCGGCAATCCCCATCGCCAGGCCCTTGTACTGCGGCGGGAACCAGCCCGAGCCCAGGCTCAGTGCCACCCCAAAGCTGGCCCCGGCAATGCCCAGCAGCACGCCCATCGCCAGCACGTTGTCGTAGGTCTTGACGAACAGGAAGCCAAAGGCCAGCGCCACGATGATCAGGCCCATCTCCACCATCGCCGCGTTCTTGCGGCCGATGTACTGGGCCAGCACCCCCAGCGGGAATCGCATCAGCGCGCCCGCCAGGATCGGCACCGAGACCATGAAGCCCTTCTGCGCCGCGTTCAGGCCGAAGCTCTCGCTGATGAAGGGCGCCATCGCGCCGTTGAGCACCCAGATCGCGAAGCAAAAATCAAAATACAGAAAGGATGCCGCCAGGGTGGGCCAGTGGCCGGATCGCAGAAAGGTCTTGAAGTCAGACATGGCGGGCCGGGCGCCCGCGAAGGCGCCAATCAGGTGGGGGATCGAGGTGCTGCCGGGCTGCCCAGGCCGCCCACCGGGGTGGGGCGGCCTGGGCGCCCGGCCGACGGGCAAGGGCTGGTTTCGGCGGATCGCCACCGGCTTTGGTGGATCACCTGGGTGGTGCGCAGCGCACCGCTTGGGCAGGCTTATGCAATGCGCGTGCCAGCTATCGATCCACCGCCGTGTTACCCAGGGCACCAGCGCCGCTGGCACGGGTGGGTCCGCCGCCGCACCCGCGTGGTGCGCGCCTTGGGTCAGTCTGGCCGGCATGGCCCCCTACACTCGCGCGCCATGAATGTGCTGGGTTTCGAGTCGTCGTGTGATGAAACCGGGGTGGCGCTGGTCAGCACCCGGGCCCAGGGCGCGCCGCTGCTGCGGGCCCATGCCCTGCACAGCCAGGTGCTGATGCACCAGGCCTATGGCGGGGTGGTGCCCGAGCTGGCCTCGCGCGACCACATCCGCCGGGTCTTGCCGCTCACCCGCCAGGTGCTGGCCGAGGCCCAGGCCAGCCTGGCCGAGGTCGATGTGCTGGCCTTCACCCGCGGCCCCGGGCTGGCCGGTGCCCTGTTGGTGGGTGCGGGGGTGGCCTGCGCGCTGGCCGCCGCGCTGGGCAAGCCAGTGCTGGGCGTGCACCACCTGGAGGGGCATCTGCTGTCGCCGTTTCTGTCGGGTGATCCGCCCGAGTTCCCGTTTGTCGCGCTGCTGGTCTCGGGCGGCCACACCCAGCTGATGCGGGTGGACGCGGTGGGCCGCTATGCGCTGCTGGGTGAATCCATCGACGATGCGGCGGGTGAAGCGTTTGACAAATCCGCCAAGCTGATTGGCCTGGCCTACCCGGGCGGGCCGGCATTGGCCCAACTGGCCACCCAGGGCCGTGCTGATGCCTATCCACTGCCGCGCCCGTTGCTGCACAGCGGCACGCTGGATTTCTCGTTCGCCGGCCTGAAGACGGCGGTGCTGACCCAGCACCGCAAGCTGGGCGACGCACCCACGCCGGGTCAACTGGCCGACCTGGCCGCCAGCACCCAGGCGGCCATCGTCGAGGTGCTGGTGAAAATATCGCTGGCGGCGCTGCAGGCCACCGGGCTGCAGCGGCTGGTGGTGTCGGGCGGGGTGGGCGCCAACACCGAGCTGCGCCGCCAGTTGAACGCTGCCGCACAGCGCCGTGGCCATCGCGTGCACTACCCCGAGCTGGCGCTGTGCACCGACAACGGCGCGATGATCGCGCTGGCCGCCGCGATGCGCCTGCAAAGCGGTGCCGGCAGGGCATCCACGGACTACGCCTTCGACGTGCGGCCGCGCTGGCCGCTGGACCAGATCGACGGCTGAAGGCTCTGGCCGGCTGGCCGTGTCTTACCGGGCGCGCCCCAAGCCCAGGCCCCAGGCTATACTCCGCAGGTTGTGCGCTGGTCTGATGCCACGCCAGTGCTCCGCAGGCGCTGGCCACGTCGGATTGCCAGCGGGCAATACAGAGAAGTCTCAGCACGTCGCGGGTCGGTTTCACCTGCGTCGCAAGTCGTCAACGGAAACCGCTTCGGCGCCCGGGCCCATCGTCGGCCGGGCCCGGCATGGCGGCTTCCATCCCCTCCAGGAAACACCATGTCCGTCGATAAAACCCAACGCGCCGAGATCGTTGCCGGCAATGCCCGTGGCACCGGCGACACCGGCAGCCCAGAAGTGCAGGTCGCACTGTTGACCGCCCGCATCAACGATCTGACCCCCCACTTCAAGACCCATTTGAAAGACCACCACGGCCGCCGTGGCCTGCTGCGCATGGTCAGCCGCCGCCGCAAGCTGCTGGACTACTTGAAGGGCACCACGCCCGAGCGTTACACCACGCTGATCGCCAAGCTCGGCCTGCGCAAGTAAGCGCTGCATGTTCCACGGAGCCTGTCTGGATCTTCCCCAGCACAGGCTCTTTGTCCTTTGGAGCCAACTGGCCCGCACCGGCAGTGCTGTGTCATTCCAACGGTGCCCTGCAGCAGGGCCTCACTGGAATGGCATCCCGCCCGCGATGCCCGTCAACTCCCGGTCCCCCCTTCGGCGCCACCGCGAGTGCGCCGCATGACATCCGCAACCGGAGACACCCCATGAGTCTGTTCAACAAAGTCACCCAATCCTTCCAGTGGGGCCGGCACCAGGTCACGATGGAAACCGGCGAGATCGCCCGCCAATCCAACGGCGCGGTGCTGGTCGACATCGAAGGCACCGTGGTGCTGGCCACCGTGGTGGCCCGCACCGAGGCCAAGGCCGGCCAGGATTTCTTCCCGCTGACCGTCGATTACATCGAGAAGACCTATGCCGCCGGCAAGATCCCCGGCAGCTTCTTCAAGCGTGAGGGCCGCCCCAGCGAGCTGGAAACCCTGACCAGCCGTTTGATCGACCGGCCGATCCGCCCGCTGTTCCCCGAGGGCTTCTTCAATGAAGTGCAGGTGGTCGTGCATGTGCTCAGCCTGAACCCCGAGGTGCAGGCCGACATCGCCGCCTTGATCGCGTCCAGCGCCGCGCTGTCGGTCTCGGGCATCCCCTTCACCGGCCCGGTGGGCGCGGCCCGCGTCGGCTATGTCAACGGCCAGTACATCCTGAACCCCGGCAAGGCCGAGCTGGCCAACAGCAAGATGGACCTGATCGTCGCCGGCACCGAAGCCGCGGTGCTGATGGTCGAGAGCGAAGCCGACCAGCTGAGCGAGGAAATCATGCTGGGCGGCGTGGTCTTCGGCCACGAGCAGGCCAACATCGCGATCACCGCGATCCATGCGCTGGTGCGCGACGCCGGCAAGCCGGTGTGGGACTGGCAGGCGCCGGCCAAGGATGAACCCTTCATCGCCAAGGTCGGCGCACTGGCCGCCGAGCCGCTGCGCGCGGCCTACCAGATCCGCAGCAAGCAGGCCCGCACCCAGGCTTGTCGCGCGGTGACCAGCAATGTGATGGCCGCACTCAAGGCCGACGGCATCGCCTTCGACAAGGTGGCCGTGGAAGGCCTGTTGTTCGACATCGAAGCCGGCATCGTGCGCAGCCAGATCCTGGCTGGCGAGCCGCGCATCGACGGCCGCGACACCAGAACCGTGCGCCCGATTGAGATCCGCACCGGTGTCTTGCCGCGAACCCACGGCTCGGCCCTGTTCACCCGCGGTGAAACGCAGGCCCTGGTGATCAGCACCCTGGGCACCGACCGTGATGCCCAGCGCATCGACGCGCTGGCCGGCGACTACGAAGACCG
>JANLZT010000532.1:0-2928 GCA_031366465.1 Betaproteobacteria bacterium
ATCCTCAATCGCGGCAACAACTTGCAACACGCAAGAATGGGCCGGTCGGATTGCGCCAATATGTCAATCGTCTGGATTTGTCAATGGGCTCGACAGCGGCGAAAGTCACAGGCGCGCTGGAATTTGATAAAAACAGTGGCGACCGCCAAACCCTGGCCGCGTTGGCAACGGCGCGTTTTAACGGTCAATCCGCAGGCGTGGATACCGGGGTTGGCGCTATTTGGCGGGGTTGACGGGCCAGCCAGCGCACTGCCGCCGGGGGCGCAGCTGGCATCGCGCGCGCCCGCAACTGTCCGCAGCCGCCTTCCACATCCTGCCCGGCGGAGTGGCGCAGCTTGGTCAACACGCCCCGGCGGTGCAGTTGGCGCGCCATCTCGGCGGCGCGCTGCCAGCTGGGGCGGCTGAAATCCAGGCCGTCGACCCGGTTGTAGGGGATCAGGTTGAGCACCATGTACTTGCCCGCCAACAAGCGGGCGATGCCGTCCAACTCGGCATCGCTGTCATTGATGCCGGCCAGCAGCGTCCACTGCACCTGCACCGGGTAGCCGGTGGCGCGCGCATAGGCCTCGGCAAGGCCCACCAACTCATCGGGTGCCAGGCGCGGGGCGCGCGGCAGCAGCCGCTCGCGCAGCGCGGCGTCGGTGCTGTGCAACGACAAGGCCAGCGCCGGCTTGACGGGGCCCAGCGGCAAGCGCTGGAACACCCTCGCATCGCCCACCGTGGAGAACACCAGGTTCTTGTGGCCGATGCCGCCGGCAGTGCCCAGCAGCTCGATCGCGTCCATCACGTTGTCGAGGTTGTGGGCCGGCTCGCCCATGCCCATGAACACCACTTTCTGCACTGGCCGCAGGCCGCGCGCCAGCGCCACCTGGGCGACGATCTCGGCGCTGCCCAGTTGGCGCTGCAGGCCGCCCTGCCCGGTCATGCAAAACACACAGCCCACCGCGCAGCCAACCTGGCTGGACACACACAGCCCCGCGATACGGCCCGGCGGCAGCAGCACGCTCTCCACCGTCTGGCCGTCGGCCAGCGCCAGCAGCAGCCGGGCCGAGCCGTCCTGGCCCGGGTGTTGCGACTGCAGCCGGGCCAGGCCCTGCAGCTCGTCGGCCAAGGCCGGCAAGGCCTGGCGCACGGCCAGCGGTAGCCAGTGCTCGGGCTGGCGGCGGCCGGCCGCCAGCGGCAGCGCCATCGCCCACTGGCGCAGCAGGCGCTGGCTGTGGGCCGGCTTGGCGCCCAGGTCTTGCAGGCGTTGGCGGAGATCGGCGATGCGCATGGGCAGCGGTGGGCGGGCGGGCGATGGTGCGGGTGGTGGTGCGGGTGGTGATGCGGGTGGTGATGCGGGTGGTGGTGCGGGGCCGGGCCGACCCTATCATCGATCCGCCCATCGAGCGGTTGGGTGTCAACCTGCGGGGCAATCTTGGGCGGTGATCTGCAATGGCGGCCTTGGGCAAGGCTGACCGGCATCGTGCTGGTGCTGATGCTGGCCCTGCCCGTGCCGCTGCTGGGCGCGGCGCCAGCGCCGGTGCGCATCACCATCGTCGATGGGCCAGCGGTGGTGATCGACGGCGCACGCCGATTCACGGCCACCGAGGGCCAGCCGCGCTGGGCGAGCGGGCGCTGATCGAGACCGGGCCCGGCGCGGTGTTGCTGCGGCTGGAGTGGCCCGACGGCTCGGCTGCCGATCTGGGCCCGGCCACCCGCCGCTTTGGCGCCTAACCGCAGACCCGGCCTTCCGAAAGGGCCTGCAAGACCACCTGGCCGCCCACCCCGAATGGGCCAGCGTGCTGCACCCCGAGCGCACGCGCGCGCCGCCGCCACCCCGCGCGGCGGTGGGCACCAGCCGCTGACCGCTGTCATCCCCACCCCCGCCGAAAGTCCCCCATGAAGCTGCTGGTCAAGTTCAACCTGGTCTATGTGCTGGTGATCGTGGCGGGCGTGGGCATCAATGGCCTGATCGCCCGCAACCTGCTGCAGGACAACGCCACCGAAGAGGTGGTCAACAACGCCCGCCAGTTGATGGACAAGGCCAATGCGGTGCGGGCCTACACCTCGTCGCAGATCAACAAGCTGCTGGTCACGCAGATGAAGTACGAGTTTTTGCCGCAGTCGGTGCCCAGCTACTCGGCCACCGAGGTGCTGGCCACTTTGCATGTCAAGTACCCCGACTACGCCTACAAGGAGGCGACGCTCAACCCCACCAACCCGCGCGACCGGGCCAACGGCTGGGAGGTGGACGTGGTCAACCAGTTCCGCAACAACGCGGATTTGAAAGAGTTCATTGGCCAGCGCGACACCCCGGCCGGGCGCTCGCTGTATGTGGCGCGGCCGCTGCGCATCACCAACCCGGCCTGCCTGGAATGCCACAGCAGCGTCGACGCCGCGCCCAAGACCATGGTCGACCGCTACGGGCCGGCCAATGCTTTTGCTGGCAGCTCAACGAGGTGATCGGTGCCCAGGTGGTGTCGGTGCCGCTGGCGGTGGCGCAGGGCCGGGCCGAGCGTTCGTTCGGCGTGTTCATCGGCTCGCTGGTGGGCATCTTCGTGGTGGTCGGCCTGGTGCTCAATGGCCTGATCTGGGGCCTGGTGGTGCGGCCGGTGACGCGCCTGTCGGCGCTGGCCGACCGGGTCAGCCAGGGTGAGCTGGACGCGCCCGAGTTCCCCGCCGGCGGCCGTGACGAGATTGGGGTGCTGGCCGATTCGTTCTCGCGCATGCGCGCCAGCGTCGTGCACGCCATGAAGATGCTTGAGTCATGAGCCCGCCGGGCCGCCATCGACCAGAGGCCGATGTCCTTCGGCAGGCACAGATAGTCCGCAGGGACTGTCTGTGTCCGGCCTCAGCTCGCCAAGGGCGAATCCCGGAGCACGCAGTGCGCAGGGGGCTGTCCAATGACCCATCCCGAGAAGCTCGGCTAGTACCGCATCACCGAGG
>JANLZT010000618.1:0-6106 GCA_031366465.1 Betaproteobacteria bacterium
CCGGCAAGCAGCGGCCGCACCACGATGTCGGCGTCGCGCAGCTCAAACTGGTTGATGCTCTTGCCCATGATCGCAAAGGTCTGCAGCAGCATCGCGAAGGGGTCGCCGGTGGCATTGCCATCGGGCGGTGACGAGATATCGACCGCGATCACCAGCTCGGCCCCCATCTGGCGCGCAAAGCGCACCGGCACCGGCGAGACCAGGCCACCGTCCACGTACTCGCGGCTGCCGATCCTGACCGGCTGGAACACCGCCGGCACCGCGCTGGACGCCCGCACCGCCATGCCCACGTCGCCGCGCTGGAACAGCATGGGCAGGCCGCTGTCCAGGTCGGTGGCGACGATGCCCAAGGGCAACGGTAGCTGCTCGATGGTCCGGCCGCCGGTCTGCTCGCGCACATAGCGGGCCAGCGCCTCGCCGCGGATCAGCCCGCGCCCCGGGAACGACCAGTCGGTGATCGCCGACTCGTCCATGCCCAGCGCCACCCGGGCCAGCTCGGTGCCGGGCCGCCCGGCGGCATACAGCGCCGCCACCAGGCTGCCGGCCGAGGTGCCGACCACCAGGTCGGGCTTGATGCCGGCTTCTTCCAGCACCTGGATCACACCGATATGGGCAAAGCCGCGCGCTGCGCCACCCCCCAGGGCCAAGCCGATACGCGGCGGGCGGGGTGGCTTGGGCGGTGCAAGGGTTGGCGTGACCGGCGGCAGCGGGGTGCTGGCAACAGGCGGCGCGGGCGGCGGGGTTTGGCAGGCGCTCAGCGCGGCGCCCAGGGCTGCCGCCATCAAGCTTCGGCTGGCAAGTCGTCGGTTCATCGTCGGATTGTAGGAAGCTGGCGCCCGGATCAAGGTCTATATGCTCCACAAGAATTAGCAGACAACTATTTCGTCGTTGTTGTTTATATAGAGCCCCCCTACAGTCGCGCCCTGATCGGGGCATGCTGCCCTGCAACATGAGTGCGTGGCACGGGACGGGCATGGACTGGATCGCAATCCTCAGCGGGTTTGGCATTGGCGCCATCGTCGGCATGACCGGTGTGGGCGGCGGGTCGCTGATGACGCCACTGTTGATCAGCGTGTTCAAGCTGAACCCGGCCATCGCCATCGGCACCGACCTGTGGTTTGCCGCGGTCACCAAATCAGGCGGCGCCTGGGCCCACCACCGGCATGGCCATGTCGATTACCGTATCGCCGGCCTGATGCTGGCCGGCAGCATCCCGGCGTCACTGGCCACCGTGGCGCTGATGCACCTCACCGGCATCACCAAGGGCTGGGCCAGCGCGCTGACCTTCTCGTTGGGCATCGCGCTGCTGCTGACAGCCACCGTGGTGCTGTTCAAACAGGCCCTGCAAGGCCTGGCGCTGCGGCTGGAGCGCTGGCTGCCGGCACGCCGCAAGGCCGGGCTGACCATCGCCGCTGGCGTGGTGCTGGGGGTGCTGGTGTCGCTGTCGTCGATCGGCGCGGGGGCCCTGGGCGCCACCATGATCCTGCTGCTCTACCCGCGCCTGCCGGCCCAGCGCCTGGTGGGCACCGACATCGCCCATGCGGTGCCCCTCACCCTGGTGGCTGGCATCGGCCATGCCACGCTGGGCCATGTGAACTGGAGCCTGCTGGCCGCGCTGCTGGTGGGGTCGCTGCCCGGCATCTGGCTGGGCGCACAGCTGTCCAAGTCCATGCCCGAGCGCCTGGTGCGCGCGCTGCTGTGCGCCTCACTCGTGATGGCTGGCCTCAAGGTCATGCACTGAGCGTTCTTTTTTCAAAATCACTCGCCGAGCCCAAGATGTACGCCTACACCGATTTCGACCGCCACTTTGTACAGGCCCGCGCAGCACAGTTCCGCGACCAGTTGCAGCGCCACCTGGCCGGGGCTTTGCCGGATGAAGATTTCCGTGCGCTGCGCCTGCAGAACGGCTGGTATGTGCAGCGCCATGCGCCGATGCTGCGGGTGGCCGTGCCCTATGGCGAGATCAACAGCCGCCAGCTGCACACCCTGGCCGGCATCGCCCGCGACTTTGACCGCGGCTATGGCCACTTCACCACCCGCCAGAACCTGCAATACAACTGGATCCCGCTGGCCCAGGCCGCCGACGTGATGGACCGCCTGGCTGCGGTGGACATGCACGGCATCCAGACCAGCGGCAACTGCATCCGCAACATCACCAGTGACGCGCTGGCCGGGGTGGCCGCCGATGAACTGGTCGATCCACGCCCCTATGCCGAGCTGATGCGCCAATGGAGCACGCTGCACCCGGAGTTCGCCTTCCTGCCGCGCAAGTTCAAGATCGCAGTCACCGGCGCGGCCGAAGACCGCGCGGCCATCGCCTGGCATGACGTGGGCCTGCAACTCAAGAAAAACGCCGCCGGCGAGGTCGGCTTCCAGGTGCTGGTGGGTGGCGGCATGGGCCGCACGCCGATCATCGGCAGCGAGATCCGCAGCTTCCTGCCCTGGGCCCAGATCCTGTGCTTTCTGGAGGCCATCGTGCGGGTCTACAACCGCTACGGCCGGCGCGACAACGCCTACAAGGCGCGCATCAAGATCCTGGTCAAGTCCGAGGGCCAGAAGTACTTTGATGCGGTCGAGGCCGAGTTCCAGCGCATCCTGGCCGAGGACGTGGGCGCCGGCCTGCAGTTGATCCCGCAGGCCGAGCTCGACCGCATCGCGGCCTGCTTTGCGCGCCCGGCCGGCGTGGTGCCGGGGCTGGCCACCACCGAAGCCACCTTGCTGACCGGCGCCGCCGCCCTGCCCTACCAGCGCTGGCTGCAGCGCAATGTGCATGCCCACCAGGTAGCGGGCTATCGGGCGGTGACGCTGTCGCTCAAGCGCGCCGGCCTGGCGCCGGGCGACGCCACCGCCGACCAGATGGACACCGCCGCCACGCTGGCCACTGCCTACAGCCACGGTGAGTTGCGCGTCACCCACGACCAGAACCTGCTGCTGCCCTGGGTGCGCCAGGCCGACTTGCCGGCGCTGTTCGAGGCCGCCCGCGCGGCCGGCTTTGCCACCCCCAACATCGGCCTGCTGACCGACATGATCAACTGCCCGGGCGGTGACTTCTGTGCGCTGGCCAATGCCCGGTCTATCCCGATCGCAGCGGCCATCACCGAGCGCTTCGACGACCTGGACGAGATCCACGACATTGGCGACATTGACCTGCACATCAGCGGCTGCATCAACAGTTGCGGCCACCACCACAGCGGCCACATCGGCATCCTGGGCGTCGACAAGGACGGTGCTGAGTGGTACCAGGTGTCACTCGGCGGCTCGGACGGCAGCACCATCAGCGGTGATTCCGCCCCCGGCAAGGTGATCGGCCCGTCGTTTGCGGCCGAAGAAGTGCCCGACGTGATCGAGGCCGTGATCGACACCTACCGCGCCCACCGCCTGGCGGCCGAGCGCTTCATCGACACCGTGCGCCGCATCGGCCTGCCGCCCTTCAAGGCCGCCGCCGACGCCCAGCGCCACCTGACGGCGCTGCGCTGAGCCCCCAAGCACTCTGCCCTGACACCATGAAATTCATCAACACCCAGCACGACCCCTGGCAGACCGCCGACGGTGAGGACGGCCCACAACCGCACCCGCCGGTGCGCCAGCACAGCCTGCTGACGCTGGAGCAATGGCATGCGGTGCGCGACACCTGGCCGGCCAGCGTGCCGGCCGGTGTGACCGTGGCCAACAGCGTCGACATCGAGACCCTGGCCACTGATCTACCGCGCCTGGCGCTGGTGGTGCTGCACTTCCCGAAGTGGGTGGACGGCCGCGCCTACACCCAAGCCCGGCTGCTGCGCGCGCGATACCGTTTTGCCGGCCAGGTGCGCGCCACCGGCGATGTGCTGGTGGACATGGTGCCGCTGCTGGCCCGCACCGGCTTCGACGCCGCGCAACTGCGCCCCGACCAGAAGCTGGACGCCGCGCACCGGGCGCTGGGCTTTTTTGCCGGCCACTACCAGGGCGATGTGCAGCAAGCCCTGCCGGCCTTTGCCCGTGACCTGAACAGCGAGCTGGCGACGGCCAAGGCGCAGGCCCGGGCGGCGGCGGATTTGTCGATCGGCGAGGGGATTTGAGATGAGTGCCATTGACCTGTACGCCCGGTCCACACCCGGCTTTGACGGCCGCGTCGCGCATGCGCTGGCGGTGTTGCAATCGACCGCCACCGACCATGCCGGCGGCATCGTGCAGTCCACCAGCCTGGGTGCCGAGGACATGGTGGTCACCGACCTGATCGCCCGCCACCAATTGCCGATCCAGATCGCCACCCTCGACACCGGCGCGCTGCATGCCGAGACCGTGGCGCTGATCGCCCGCATCGAGCAGCACTACGGCCTGGCGGTGGCGGTGTTCAAGCCGCAAGCTGAAGGCGTGGTCCACTTTGTCAAGACCCAGGGCGCTGAGGCGATGTACCGCAGCCTGGCACTGCGCAAGGCCTGCTGCGGCCTGCGCAAGATGGAGCCGCTGGCCCGCATGCTGGCCGGCCGATCAGCCTGGGTGACAGGCCTGCGGCGCGAGCAGAGCCAGGCCCGTGGCGAGGTGCCTTTCCAGGACCGCGACGAGGCCGGCCGCATCAAGCTCAACCCGCTGGCCGACTGGCGTTGGGCCGACGTCTGGCACTACATCGCCCTGCATGGCGTGCCCTACAACCCGCTGCACGACCAGTTCATGCCCAGCATCGGCTGCGCGCCCTGCACCCGCGCCATCGCGGTGGGTGAGGATTTTCGTTCGGGGCGTTGGTGGTGGGAAAGCAATGACATCAAGGAATGCGGCTTGCATTTGAAGCCGGATTCCGCAGGCGCGCCAGCGACGGCCTTGCGCAGCAAGGACGATGGCATTGCTTCGGCGCCGGCTAACTTCGGCAACGCCGAAGTTAAGGCCTCGCCAGAGGCCGGCCAAAGCCACGACGAGTCTTTGAAGGAATGCGGGCTGCACGTCAAGCCAGAAGAGGACGGCGCGGTTTCCATGCTGCCGCCCAAGGTTTCAATGATCGGAGTTTCGGCATGAACGCCCGTGTAGACCTGGACACCCTGCTGCCCGAGCTGGACCACCGGCACCTGGATTGGCTGGAAGAAGAAGCCATCTTCATCCTGCGCGAGGTGGCCGCCACCTTCGAGCGGCCGGCCCTGCTGTTCTCGGGCGGCAAGGACTCTTGCGTGGTGCTGCGGCTGGCCGAGAAGGCCTTCAATACAAGAATCAGCGGCAATGATTTCAAGGGCCAGTTGCCCTTCCCCTTGCTGCATGTGGACACCGGCCACAACTTCCCCGAGGTGATCGCCTTTCGCGATCAGCGGGTGGCCGAGATGGGAGAGCGCCTGGTGGTCGGCCACCTGGAAGACAGCATGAAGCGTGGCACGGTGCGCCTGGCACATCCGCTGGAATCGCGCAACGGCCACCAGACGGTGACGCTGCTCGAAGCCATCGAGGAGCACCGCTTCGACTGTCTGATCGGCGGCGCCCGGCGTGACGAGGAGAAGGCGCGTGCCAAGGAGCGCATCTTCAGCCACCGCGACAGCTTTGGCCAATGGCTGCCCAAGGAGCAGCGGCCCGAGTTGTGGACCCTGTTCAACACCCGGCACCGGCCGGGCGAGCATTTCCGCAGCTTCCCCATCAGCAACTGGACCGAGCTGGATGTGTGGCTCTACCTGGCGCGCGAGAACATCCCGCTGCCGGGCCTGTACTACAGCCACCAGCGCCAGGTGATGCGCCGCAAGGGCCTGCTGGTGCCGCTGACCGAGGTGACGCCGCCCGAGGCCGGTGAGGTGGTGGAAACCGCCACGGTGCGCTTTCGCACCGTGGGCGACATGACCTGCACCTGCCCGGTGGAGAGCGACGCCGCCACGGCCGCCGAGATCGTGGCCGAGACGCTGACCGTGACGGTGAGCGAGCGCGGCGCCACCCGCATGGACGACCGCACGTCCGAGGCCTCGATGGAGCGCCGCAAAAAAGAAGGCTATTTCTGATGTCAGAGTCTGTTGTTTTGACTCCTTCCCCCTCGCAGGGGGAAGGCAGGGATGGGGGTAGCGATGCCAGTGCGCGACCCGATTCGAGCCCCCCCCCCAACCAACCCCCACCCCGGGGGGGGGGGGGCAAACCCCACAAGAAACAGGGGTGGGAAAACACC
>JANLZT010000625.1:0-3425 GCA_031366465.1 Betaproteobacteria bacterium
CTGTGCGAAAAAAGCCCGCGCGCCATCGAGATCGTGCACAACGGCAATGAGCGGGTGGCGATTGCCGCAGCCCAGGCCGCGATGCAGCTGAAATGCCCGCACCGGGTGATCCTGGGCACCGACTCACCGGCCGGCTCGGGCGTGCAGCCGCTGGGCATGTTGAGGCTGATCGCCTTGCTGGCGTCGCTGGGCGGCATACCGGCCGAGCTGGTGTTCTGCTTTGCCACCGGCAACACCGCGCGCCAGCGCCGGCTGAACAGCGGGCTGATCGAGCCCGGCCGCGATGCCGATTTCGTCTTCATGGACAGGGCCCAGCACACGGCCGGCCGCAGCCTGCTGGAGAGTGTTCAGCTCGGCGACATCCCGGGCGTGGGCATGGTGATGATCGACGGCATGGTGCGTGCGGGCCGCAGCCGCAACACGCCGCCGGCAGCGGAGGTGCCGGTGGTGGTGGGCAGCCCTAGCCGGAGCGCGTGAAATCGCGCTCCGGCCTTCGCCAGCCGTTCGCCGCCTTCCGGCGGCTCACGCGTGGTCTCAGTCCAGCGTGATCGTGGCCAGGTAAGCCAGGCTGTGCGACTGGGTGTTGTCGGCATCGGCGCCGACGGCGATGCCCACCAGCGGCGGCACGCTGTCGGCCTCATCGCCGAACAATCGCTTGAAGTCAGCCCACAGGTCGCGGGTCTCGTTGACCCAGGTCTGCAGCGGCGCCTCGGGCCCGCGCAGCACCACCATGCGTACGCGCCGGGTGAAGGCGTTGTCCAGCAGCGTACCCGGGGCCAGGTGGGCATCCCAGACATAACACACACTGGCCGCGGGCAAGACATCGCCGCTGCGCATGCGGGCCACCCGCAGCACCTGGCGCTCGACAAACGGCACCGCCTGCAGCGGCAGGTCGAACAGCGCGCAGACCTTGATCGGGCTGTCGTCGCCCTCGCGGCGGCGCAGGTCAGCGCCAGGGATCGCTTCGTCCAGCCGCCAGCGCCAGCTCAGCTTGTGCGCGCCGGGGGCCTCCTGCAGCGGGTGCACCAGGTTGCCGTAGGAGGCCGACGCCTCGATCCGCAGCACCCGCTTGCCGTCCAGGCTGACCACCGAGAACTGGGTGGCGGGCTTGGTCTGCGCCGGCAGGCCCACCGGGTGCCAGGGCGCGACCGGCGCGTCGCCCGGGCCGGCCGGCGCCACCAGCCAGGGGCCGGCGGCCTTGGCAGCGGTGCAAGCCAGGCCCAAGGCCAATGCCAGGGCCGGGGCGGATATCGAACAAGGCAGCGTCCATCGCATCATCGAGGGGCTCCAAAACTGTGCCAACCGGCATGCAGCCGGGCCAGAAGGGTTAATCCACACAGGCCCGCAAAGCCCAGCGCCAGCGGCGCAAACCAGGCTGGCTGCAGGCACATCAGCGCAAAGCAGGCCAGGGTTTCGGTGGCCTCGGTCAGGCCGCCCAGGTAGTACAGGCCTTTGCCCGGATAGGCCAGGCTCTTGAGGCCGCGCCGCTCGGCCAGCACCGCAAAGGCCAGAAAACTGCTGCCGGTGCCGATGAAGGCCGCCAGCAGCACCGCCGCCGCCAGCGCATTGGCCGCTGGGTCAGCCAGCGCGAACGCGAGGGGCACGCTGGCGTAGAACACGAAGTCGAGTGTGATGTCGAGAAAGGCACCCCGGTCGGTCGGCTGGGTGGCGCGGGCCACCGCGCCGTCCAGGCCGTCCGCAGCGCGGCTGGCCAGCAGCAGCGCCAGGGCCGGCAAGGGCTGGCCCAGCGCGATCAGCAGCGCGCCGACCAGGCCCAGCGCAAAGCCGGCCAGGCTCACCACATCGGCCGATGCACCGCGCCGCACCAGCCAGTGGGCGCCGACCCGCAGCGCGGGGGCGATCAGGGCTTGGGCCGGCCGGTCGAGCATGGGGTGGGTTGCGCGGGCATCAGGCCATCATCGCATCCGTGCCCACCGCCACGCCCGCTGCCGGAAGGCCGATGGGTCAGCGCGGCGCCATGCGGATGGCGCCGTCCAGGCGCACGCTCTCGCCGTTGAAGTAGCCGTTGGTGACCATGAACTCGGCCAGCGCCGCGTACTCGTCAGGGCGGCCCAGGCGCTTGGGGAAGGGCACCGATGCGGCCAGCGCGGCCTTGACGTTCTCGGGCGCGCCCTGCAGCAGCGGGGTGTCGAACAGGCCCGGCAGGATGGTGTTGACGCGGATCGCCTCGCCCATCAGGTCGCGGGCGATCGGCAGGGTCATGCCGATCACGCCGGCCTTGCTGGCCGAGTAGCTGGCCTGGCCGATCTGGCCGTCCTGCGCCGCCACGCTGGCGGTGTTGATGATCACACCACGGTCGCCGTCGTCTAACACCGGCAGCGTCAGCATGCCGGCCGCGCTCTTGGCGATACAGCGGAAGGTGCCGATCAGGTTGATCTGGATGATGCGTTCGAAGTTGGCGCTGGGGAATGCCCGGATCTCACCGGTGGCCTTGTCGCGGCTGGCGGTTTTGATGGCATTGCCGGTGCCGGCACAGTTGACCAGGATGCGCTCCTGGCCGATTGCCGCGCGGGCCTTGGTGAAACCGGCATCGACCGAGTCTTCCTGGGTCACGTCCACCGTGCAGAACACGCCGCCCAGCTCGGCCGCCAGGGCCTCGCCCAGCGTTGCGTTCAGATCAAACAAGGCCACCTTGACACCGGCTGCGGCCAGCCGCCGTGCGGTGGCCGCGCCCAGGCCCGAGGCGCCGCCGGTGATCACGGCCGAGATGCTGGAGTCGAGTTTCATGGTCTGGTCCTGAAAGAGGGTGTTGAAGGTCTTGGGAATTTTGGCGTGCTGCAGTCGCCAGCGCCGCGCCGCTGCACTATCGTCCAAATCGACGAGCTTGTCGGCGCCGGCCGGCAGCCCGCTCAACGTTTCTTGCGGGCCAGTTTTTCGGCCTGGCGCGCCGCCTCATCGGCCTGGCCGGCGGCCAGCCCCGCCGCATGCTGGTCGGGCGACTCCAGCGTGATCGGCCCCAGTGCCGCAGCGCGAAAGTCATTGAGCACCACCTCGGCCGCCTTCTGCAGGTCCACCCGGCCACCCGCGCGCAGCAGGCCGCGCTGGCGGGCGATGGCGTCCAGCAGGGTCTCGGCCGGCAGCCCGGCCAGCTCGGCCGGCGGCAAGGCCAGCTTGTAGCGCAGCCTCAGCTGCGCGGCGTAATGCGGCTGCAGGGCTTCCAGCAGCTCCAGCGCCACCTCTTGCTCGTCGTAGGCATTGCGCCCCACCGCGCCGCTGGCGGCCAGCAGGTAGCCGCTGCGGGCCACGATGATCTTGGGCCACAGCATGCCGGGGGTGTCGAACAACGTCACATCGCTGGCCAGCACGATGCGCTGCTCGATCTTGGTGATGCCGGCCTCGTCACCGGTCTTGGTGGCCTTCTTGCCCATCAGGGTGTTGATGAGCGTGGACTTGCCCACATTCGG
>JANLZT010000630.1:0-3939 GCA_031366465.1 Betaproteobacteria bacterium
GATTGCGGCACCGAGAACGGCTTCAATACCCGCGCGCTGGTCGAGGGCGGTGAGGTGATTGAATCGCTGCGCGACCGCATCCTGGGCCGGGTGGCGGCCATTGAGGTGCCGCACCCGGAGACGCAGGCGATGCTGCTGCCGGCCGGCACCATGCTGGACGAAGACGCGCTTGACCTGCTGGAAGCGGCCGGTGTCGATGAGGTCAAGGTCCGCACGCCGCTGACTTGCTCTACCCGTTTCGGCATTTGCGCCAAGTGCTATGGCCGCGACCTGGGCCGCGGCGGCCTGGTCAACACCGGCGAGGCGGTGGGCGTGATTGCCGCCCAGTCGATTGGCGAGCCGGGCACTCAGTTGACGATGCGCACCTTCCACATCGGTGGTGCCGCGTCGCGCGCGGCGGTGGCCAACAGCGTGGACGCCAAGTCCGAGGGCATCGTGGGCTTCAACCCGACGATGCGCTATGTGACCAATGGCAAGGGCGAGCTGGTGGTGATCAGCCGCTCGGGCGAGATCATCATCTCCGACCAGCATGGCCGCGAGCGTGAGCGTCACAAGGTGCCGTATGGCGCCACCTTGAACATCCGTGCCGACCAGCAATTGAAGGCCGGCACGGTGCTGGCCAATTGGGACCCGTTGACCCGCCCCATCATCACCGAGTTTGCCGGCAAGGCCCGCTTCGAGAACGTCGAAGAAGGCGTGACAGTGGCCAAGCAGGTGGACGAGGTGACCGGCCTGTCCACGCTGGTGGTGATCGACAGCAAGCGTCGTGGTGTGGCCAAGGTCATCCGGCCGCAGGTCAAGCTGCTGGACGCGCTGGGCCACGAGGTCAAGATCCCCGGCACCGACCACTCGGTGACCATCGGCTTCCCGGTGGGTGCGCTGATCCAGATTCGCGACGGCCAGGATCTCGCCCCGGGCGAGGTGCTGGCGCGCATCCCGGTGGAAGGCCAGAAGACCCGCGACATCACCGGTGGCTTGCCGCGGGTGGCCGAGCTGTTCGAGGCCCGCTCACCCAAGGATGTCGGCATCCTGGCCGAGCAGACCGGCACCATCTCCTTCGGCAAGGAGACCAAGGGCAAGAACCGCCTGGAGATCACCGACCCCGATGGCCACAAGCATGAAGAGCTGGTGCCCAAGGAGAAGAACATCCTGGTGCACGAAGGCCAGGTGGTCAACAAGGGCGAGTTGATCGTTGACGGCTCGGCCGACCCGCAGGACATCCTGCGCCTGCTGGGGGTGGAAGAGTTGGCGCGCTACATCGTTGACGAGGTGCAGGATGTGTATCGCCTGCAGGGCGTGAAGATCAACGACAAGCACATCGAGGTGATCGTGCGCCAGATGCTGCGCCGGGTGCAGATCAGCAACTCGGGCGACAGCACCTACATCCTGGGCGAGCAGGTGGAGCGCTCGGAGCTGTTTGACACCAATGACCGTTTGCGGTCCGAGGGCAAGCTGCCGGCCACCTATGTGGATGTGCTGCTGGGCATCACCAAGGCGTCCTTGTCAACCGACTCCTTCATCTCGGCGGCGTCCTTCCAGGAGACCACCCGGGTGCTGACCGAGGCTGCGATCATGGGCAAGCGTGACGAACTGCGTGGCTTGAAAGAGAACGTCATCGTCGGCCGCCTGATCCCGGCCGGCACGGGCATGGCCTACCACCAGGCCCGCAAGGTCAAGGAGGAGATGGACGACACCGAGCGCCGTGCCATCGCCATGCAGGAGGCCGAGGAACTGGCCGCCGTGCAAATGGCGGCGGTGGACAACGCTGCTGCGCAGGCCAGCGCGGCCGAAGGCGGCGCAGCCTGACGGTACGGCTGCCGGCCGGGGCCTGAGGGCGTCGGCCCAGCAACTTACAAAGGCGGCTTCGGCCGCCTTTGTTCTTGTGGGGCCAGGGGCGCCGGGGGCCAGCGCTCGGGTGTGCCGATCCACAGCCCATGGGCGCGTGCCCGCCGCGCCAGCCGCAACAGTGCGTGGTCGCGGCTGAACAACAAGGGGGCTGGCCAGCGCCAGGCCAGGTCGATGAATATTTGATCGTCGGCGTCGGTGCAGCGCGGCACCGGCCCGGCAGTGTCATTGCAGGCCGGCACTTGCTGGCACAGGCGCCGGGCCTCGGCCATCAGGTGGTCGCTGCTGTGGCCCCAGGCGGACAACTGTGGCCGGCGCAGGACGTGGTCCAACTCGCACAGCATGGCTTCGGTGGCGACCCAACACAATTGGTGAGCGGCCAGTGCCTGGTGCAAGGTCTGCACCCGACGGTCCTTGAACAGCAACAGGTCCAGCACCACATTGGTATCCAGCACCGCCAGTATTGGCGCCGCCGGGATCAGCGCCGCTGCGATCAGCATCGCTGGGACCGGTACCGGTGGGATCGCTAGCGCCATGGGGCATCGCCCGTGGCTGTGTCTTTCGGGCTTGCTGATCCAATGCTTGTGGTCATGCGCTGTGTTGCATATAATCGAAGGCTTTTCGGCAGTTTATGCGCCCGCATCTCGGGTGCTCAGCGTTCAGGAGCGTTCACCTGGCGTCGTGCCCCGCTCTTGGCGAGGCGCTGCGCCGTTTGCGCTTTCTGCCTGCGGGCGCACATTGCAGCAGGGTGGCGTGCCGGGATAGACAAGCTTGGCACGGCCTAAAGGATGCATGCCGGGCGCGTGCCGGGCGCTGACAGCGCGTGACTTCAAACGGGAACAAGTTACTTATATGCCAACCATCAACCAGCTCGTGCGCTTTGGCCGTGAGGTCGAAGTCACCAAGAGCAAATCACCGGCGATGCAGAACAGTCCGCAGCGCCGCGGTGTGTGCACCCGCGTGTACACCACCACCCCCAAGAAGCCGAATTCGGCCCTGCGCAAAGTCGCCAAGGTGCGTCTGACCAACGGTTTCGAGATCATTTCCTACATCGGTGGCGAAGGCCACAACCTGCAAGAGCACAGCGTGGTGCTGGTGCGCGGCGGCCGGGTCAAAGACCTGCCCGGTGTGCGCTACCACATCGTGCGCGGCTCGCTGGACCTGCAGGGCGTCAAGGATCGCCGCCAGTCGCGGTCCAAGTACGGCGCCAAGCGGCCCAAGAAGGCCTGACCGCCCTCGGGCGGTGAGAGGCTCGCCTGGCGGGTGTCTCGAACGGTTGTCACCACCCGCATCGGTGCAGGTGTCGTGACTGTTGCGGCGGTTGCCGGCCCTGCCGGGGCGCCGAGTAAGTGAGAGATCCGTTGCGCGATCTCTCGGGTGCGGATGCAAAGCGTCCGGGCACCAACTGAAGCTGATAAAGGAATCGAAATGCCACGTCGTCGCGAAGTACCCAAACGCGAAATCCTGCCTGATCCCAAGTTCGGATCGATTGATCTGTCGAAGTTCATGAACGTTGTCATGGAGTCCGGCAAAAAAGCCATCGCCGAGCGCATCATTTATGGCGCGCTTGAGCAGGTCGAGAAGAAGGCCGGCAAGGACCCGCTGGAGATCTTCATGGTCGCCATCAACAACGTCAAGCCGATGGTCGAGGTCAAGTCCCGCCGCGTCGGCGGTGCCAACTACCAAGTTCCCGTGGAGGTTCGCCCGGTGCGCCGGATGGCCCTGGCCATGCGTTGGTTGAAGGAGTCAGCCCGCAAGCGCGGCGAGAAGTCGATGGCCGCCCGCCTGGCCAACGAGCTGCTGGAGGCCAGCGAGGGCCGCGGCGGCGCCATGAAGAAGCGTGACGAAGTTCACCGCATGGCTGAGGCCAACAAGGCGTTCTCGCACTTCCGCTTCTGATTGCCCCCAAGGCCACCGCTTGGTGGTGGCCGCCCCCCGTGGGGGAGCAAGTCAACTTGGGACGGCCCGGCGTTGACTTGACGCACCCCTCAAGCCCCTCAGGCCGCCCCTCCCGGGTTTCTACGGACCCGAGGGCGGCCCCTGTATTTGGAGTGACATCATGGCCCGCAAGACCCCCATCGAGCGCTACCGCAA
>JANLZT010000632.1:0-2432 GCA_031366465.1 Betaproteobacteria bacterium
CGTGAGGCTGGCTGCGCGTGAAATCAGCTCATGCAAGAGCACGGCCTCGGGCAGGATTGGTTGCATGACTTCGTCGGCGCTGGGCAGGCTCAGGGTTGATCCAGCCGACACTTTATCGTCAGCCCCTTGATCGCAGCCTCGGGCGCCGGCCCGGACCGGGCCTGCAAGCGCGACATATGTCGCTTTGGCGCTTGAATTCGAGCCGGCTCCGCCGAAAATCGACAGGTTTCATGGGACAGTGCAGTCCGATAGCCTGGGCCAGGATGCCGCAGCCCGGACTGTGGTGCTAACGCCAAATCGCCACTTGCGCAAAAATGCCATATCTGACTAAATCGATAGCCCACCCTGATAGGGGCCCCCCGGCTCCTTAGGGCGGCGGACCGGCCGGCGATCACTTCTATAATTTCAGGGTTTGTCGGCCAGGTAGCCTGAATGCCTGCCCTCAACATTTCAGGATTTGCATACCCGTGGACAACCTCGTCGAAATCCTTTCCATTCTGGACGTTGTACTCGGGCTGGGTGGACGGGCAATGGCCTTTGTCGCCGACACCCCCTTGCTGGGCGCGCTGCCCGAACTCGACAGCATGGCGGTGATCAACCTGATCAATGCGCTGGAAGAACGCTTTGGCGTGATCGTTGACGACGATGAGATCAGTGGCGATACCTTTGCCACCGTCGGCAGCCTGGCGGGATTTGTGACCAACAAGCTCGCCGCCTGAGTCGCGCGGGGGCCGCTCTGTGGCGCAATCGACAGGCATGACATGAACAAGACAAGCTTCGGGCTGTGGGTGATATCGCTGACGGTGCTTTCGGTCGGCCCGGCTTGTGCCAATCAGTTCGCCGAGGAGCTTGTCGAGCCCTGCCTGCGGTCTGATTCAGCCTTCCCCAAGCCGGCGGTCGGCGGCCCCTTTGACTACCGCAGCCCGGCCAACCGCTCCAACGTTCGCATGGTCGAGGCCAACCACTTCACGCCGCAAGTCGAAAACCTGGTAAAGGGCAGAAGCGGCACGCTGGCCGGCGAGCTCAGCTTTGTCTTGCACGGCTTCCCCAACCACCACCGGGCGCTGGCCTCGCTGAGCCGCTATGGCTTGCGCGAGAACGCTGCCCAGCCCGGCAATCTGGACTACACCGTTGATTGTTATTTTCAGCGTGCGTTGCGCTTCCGCCCGGACGACCTGATCGTGCGCATGCTGTTTGCAGACTACCTCGGCAAGATCAAACGCAACGACGATGCCAAATTGCAACTGGACTATGTGCGCGGCGCGGCGGCGGACAACCCGCTGACCCAGTACAACGTCGGCTTGCTGTATTTCCAGATAGGCCGCTACAAAGAGGCCCTGGCCCAGGCCCATCTCGCCATGTCCATGGGCATGCCAAGAACCGATTTGAAGGAAAAGCTGCAAGCCAAAAATCTCTGGACCGACCCCGCCACCGGCCAGAGCGGCGCAGCAGGCGAGGCGCCAGCAGCCAGCGGGGCAGCAGCCAGCGCACCTGGCTCCTGAGCCTGCGGCTGGCCGTGGGCAACGGCCACGGCCACCCTGGCCGGCAGCCACAAGCGTCGAGGCAGGCTGCAAGGCTGGCGGCCAGAAATGTGGCGCAAGCCACGCCTTCCGTCGGCCCAGGCCGATGCCGGCATCCCAAACAGCCTGAGAATGCCGAGCTTGCCAGTTCAGGCCCCCGGCACAGGCTGCCCATCCGGCACAAGCGACCTCCGATGCACCCGATCCTCTGCCCGCTCTCCGCTCGCTTCCAATTGGCCCACCGGCCACCCACCCAGCTTTGCCCGTGAGCGGCCTGTTGCAGCGCCCGGTCTTGCTGCTGGACGCTGACCAGGCGTCGGCGCTGGCCATCGTCAGGGCCCTGGGCCGCCAATCGATACCGGTGCATGTGGCCAGCGACGCCAAGCGCCCACTGGCCGGCCTGTCGCGCCACGCCAGCGCGGTGTTGCGCTACCCCGACCCCTTGCGCGATGAGGCCGCGTTTGTGGCCTGGTTGATGGCACAGATGCGGGACGGGCGCTATGAGCTGGCCATCCCCGTCACCGAACGCAGCGTGACGCCGATCCTGCGTCACCGGGACCAGTTCGACGGCCTGAACATCGCGATGGCCCCGAGTGAGGCGCTGGAGCGGGTGCTCGACAAGAACCGCACCCTGCAGTTGGCGCAGGAACTGGGCATTGCTGTGCCCCGCTCGGCCTTGCTGGCGTCGATGGATGATTTGGCGGCCAGCGCGGCGGGTTTTGCCTATCCGGTGGTGGTCAAGCCGTCACGCTCGGTCGGCCAAGACAGCCACCAGCGGGTGCAATTGACGGTCAGCTATGCCCACAACGCCAGCGAGTTGGCGGCCCAGGTCCGGCATGCGCTGCGTTATGGCCAGGTGATCCTGCAAGAGTATTTCCGTGGCGACGGCGTGGGCATCGAATTGATCGCCGA
>JANLZT010000643.1:0-5371 GCA_031366465.1 Betaproteobacteria bacterium
GCGAATGGTTAGGTTTCACGCTTTGGCTAGAGTATGAATATACGGACATTAACCTCTTGATCTCTCGTTGATCTGGCGCCTTCCAAATCAACTCTTAGTCCATCCGCATTTGTAATTAAATGGTCCGGATCATATATAACACACCAGAGACGGTCGCAATCTGGATGCTTGCGGTAATGGTCGATATCGATTATTAACTCGTCCCCAACACGCTTTGCATGGCTACGGTCACGGATGATTTTGGTCTCAATTACTAACTTATGTGTCGGTAGTAGAAAATCCATTCTGGTGCTTGAGCCGGCATAACTTGGTGTGAATTCTTCCGGCCTGATATCGCCTATCCAGGGCCGGAGTAAAGCGTGAAGCAAATCCTGGACGTCGTATTCGTTTCCGAATGCAAGTGGTTGCACTCCTTTTCGTCTGTGGGTAAGCGGATGCATCGCTCGCCGAAGGCCTTTTACGATAACCTCAAGCAGTTCTTCTATGTTTGTAGGTTTTGAAGGGTTAAGCTCGTCCCGCAAAGTTATATCCCGTAAAAGTACGGTGTGACGTGAGATTTGTTGCGAATATATCCTGTAGTTGAGATATAATATATGATCGCAATTTTGTTGGATTTTCATGCCGATCGTCTATATCATGGCTCTTGAATTGGAAGACCGCACTGCACTTGAAGCAGTTGTCGCTCGCGGGAGTGATTGGCGTTGCCGTGAGCGTGCGAACACTTTATTGCTTCTTGATTCTGGCCTTTCGGCTGACGCTGTCGCTGTAGAACTAAAGCTCAACGTTCGGACTGTGTTGACGACCCGGCGAAGCTGGTTTCGTGATCGGCTGGCTTCGTTGCCTGATCGCGTGCGCAGCGGGGCGCCAAGGAAGATCACTGACGACGACTTGTCCAAGCTCGCGGCTGCGGCGGCGGCTGAGCCACTGTCGGGTCGGCAACTCTTGGCCCTGCATGTGGCCCGTGGCGGCGTCCCCGTGAGTCTGTCAACGCTCACTGCAGCGCTGAAGTCGGCCGGTATGGTGTGGAAACGCACTCGCCACTCGCTTAAAAAAAACGCGACGAAGCCGCCTTCAGAGTAGCCCAGTCTGAAATCGAGCACCTCAGGGACCAAGCTGCGAAAGGAGAAATTGTGCTGGCGTATGTTGATGAAGCAGGGTTCTCCCAAGTTCACCCAAACAGGAGCGCCTGGACTGCGACCGGTGAACGCCACCTCATCGAGGCGACGAGGGGCCGTCGCCTGAACATCTTGGCAGCAATGCTATCCACAGGAAAGCTCATTAGTGCCAAGCTCTGGCAGACCACAACTGGCGAAGCGTTCACTGGTTTCTTGACCCACTTGCGCGAGCAGGTGGGCCGACCTCTCACCGTCATTCTCGATAACGCATCGATCCACAAGAAGAAGTCCGAGAAGCATATTCTAAAATACCTCGAAAGCATCGGCCTAAAGCTATACTTCTTGCCAGCCTACAGTCCAGAATTGAATCGAATCGAACGACTCTGGCACAAAATGAAATATACATGGATGGCGCCAAAATGCCGAAACAGCCGGCAGCTCGAAGAAGACATCGACGATATCCTCACGAACTTCAATACGACGTACAAGTTCGCTTTTTAATGTAACTAACTTATCGAGACAAGCTTAGTGCCAGCCGCCCACCGCCGGGCCGGCATGGCCGGCCACCGGGCTGCGCGGCGGGATGGGGGCGGCGCGCACGCAGTTGCGCCCAGCGGCCTTGGCCTCGCGCAGCGCGGCACCGGCGTCGGCGATCACTGCGTCCAGCGCCGGGTGCAGCATGCCGATGCCGGTGGCCCCCACGCTGACGGTGGCCTTGACCTTTTTGCCATGCCAGTCCAGCCGTAGCGCGGCCACCCGGTCGCGGATGCGCTCGGCCACGTCCAGCGCGCCCAACGGGTCGGTGTGGGGCAGATAGACCACCAGCACCCCGCCGCCAAAGCGCGACAGCAGGTCATAGGGCCGCAAGGTGGCCGACGCCTGGCGGGTGATCTCGACCAGCATCGCATCACCACAGGCCATGCCGTGCTCGTCATTGAGGCGCTTGAAGTGGTCGAGGTCGATCATCAGCAGCGCGGCATCCTCGCCATGGCGGCGGATGCGCGACCACTCACGGTCAGCGGCGGCCACGAAATGGGCTTGGGTGTAGGCGCCGGTCAGCCCGTCGCGGGCCGAGGCCTGGGGGTCGGCCCCCGGTGCGGCCGGCTTGGCCCCCGGCAGGCTGATGCCGGCGGCTCGGGCCTGGCCGGCGGCGGCCAGCGGGCGCACCACGGCCAAGGCCGGCCGGCGCGGCAGCGCAGGTGCCACGATGCGCAAGGCCACCCAGGCGCTGAGCGGCACCAGCACCGCGGCCACCGCCGCGCCCACCAGCGCGGCGCTGGCCTGCTGCCAATCGGCCGGCAGGGCGCCCGCCAGCGAGCGGCCCAGGCCGTGGCCCAGCATCGCCCCCAGTGCCACTGCCAGGCCCACCGCCGCCACCCCGGCCCAGCGCTGTTGGCGGCGCAAGACCTGATCGGCAGGCAGCGGCGGGGGCGTGGCGGGGCGGTGGTCAGGCGTCATGGCAGCGGCGGCAAGTGTGGGCTTGATTCAAGCACAAAGGGTTGAACGGGATGCGCAAAGATGCGCGCCATTGGCCTGGCGAGCCTGCGTTTGGTGGCGCCGTGGTGGCGGCTGCGGGCGCCGGGCCGGCGGGCCCTGGGCCTGCACAACGCAGGGGAAACGCCGGCCACCGCGCCGTGCCGGGCTTTCTAGAATCCAGCCTGCCGCGCTGTGTGGCCCGCCCCAAGGAAACCCCATGAAAAGACATTCGGCACTGCCCGGCATGTTGCTGCTGGCCGGCGTGGTCACGGCGCAGGCCGCGCCGGCCCGCCACGTCACGCTGGATCACTCCAGCGCCACGCTGATCGACAAGCCCACCGCGCTGGGCCTGTGGCAGCAGCACCTGACGGCCCGGGTGGTCAAGCTCTACCCGGTCTCGAAATGGGGCTTTGTGAGCCAGGTGGAAGGCGGCTTCGACGACAACAAGGTGTGCGTGGTGACGGCGCGCGCGATGATGATGCCGCGCAGTGGCAAGACCCTGCTGTTCGTGCCCACCAAGAGCGCCACCACCTTTGTCAGCCAGCCCGGCGCCACCATCGAGCAGTGCCGTAGCCTGGCCAAGACCAAGCTCGACGAGGCGATCATCGCGGTGAGATCGTCGCTGCTGGCCGACTGAGCGGCTGGGCTTCTCAGCCCGCCGCGCGTTCGGCCAGGCGCTGCTCGGCGCGGGCGATGTCGGCGCTGAAATTGGCGGCCAGCAGCTCGATCAGGTGGAAGCCGAAGGCCGGGTTCTGGAAGTAGAGCTGGCGCACCGTGCTGGCATGGATCTCCAGCACCGTGCAGGCGGTCACGCAGCGCACACCGTGGGTGCGCAGGCCGCTGGGCGAGAACAGCGCCACCTCGCCAAAGATGCGGCCGGCCGGCAGCGGCTCATTGATGTCGGACAGCACCATCGCGCCCTCGGCCAGCAGGTGCAGGCGGTCGGCCTTGTCGCCTTTGTTGAACAAGGTGGTGCCGGCTTTGAGGCGGCGCGCCTTCATGTGCGGCCGCAGCCACAGCCCGGCCAGATCAGCCGCCACGCCGGCATGCTGCACCCGGCGCGTCAGGCGGGTGACTTCGACCGCGCGGAAGATGTTGATCGGCAGCAGCAGCCCGGCCACCAGCAAGGTGATGGGCGACGGGTGCAGCGCGCCGTACACCAGCAAGCCCAGGTTGCTGCCCACCGCCAGCCAGCGCAGCGGCGTCATGGTGCGCACCAGGGCGCCGGCCGCCACCAGGCCGATGCCCACCGCTGCTGCCAGGTGGGCCACCACCTGCACCGGCGAGGCGGCTTGCAGCGCCAGGTAGGTCCGGGCCTGGTCGAAGGCCTGCAATGCCTGCAATGGCTGTACGTCTATCGTCATCGGTTCACTCAATGTCGGCGCTGGCGCCCGGCGCTTCAACACTTGAGCCTAGCGGCAGCCCGGCTGGCCCGCAAGGGCGCACAGCCACCGGGTTGAGGGTCTGTGGCGCCGGATGGCGAGTGTTGTGTGGCGAGTGGCTCAGTGCGCGCCACCTGCATCTGCGGCTGGCGTGCCGGCTGGAAGCGGCGCGGGGCGGCGGGTCAGCCAGACCAGGCCGATCAGCGCCAGGAAGATGACGGCCGAGGCCAGAAAGATGTCGTCGGCCGCCCGGGTGTAGGCCTGCTGGTCGATCAGGCGGCTGATCTGCGCCAGCGCGGCGCCCTCGCCCAGGCCGGCGGCGCGCAGGCCGGCCAGCGCGTCGGCCATCGCCCCGCTGCCCTGCTGCAGGCCCTCGGCCAGGTGGGCGTGGTGCAGCAGCGCGCGGCTCTCCCACAGCGTGGTGGTGATCGAGGTGCCCATGGCGCCAGCGGTGATGCGCACAAAGTTGCTCAGCCCGGCGGCGGCCGGCAGGCGCTGCGGGTCCAGCCCCGACAGGCTGACCGTTGTGAGCGGGATGAAGAACAGCGCCATGCCCGCGCCCTGCAGGATGGTGGGCACCATGATGTGGGCCAGGTCGGTCTGGGTGGTGAAGGCCGCCCGCAGCCACAGCACCACGAAGAAGATGAAGAAGGCCACGCTGGCCATCCAGCGCGGGTCCCACACCGCCACCTTCTTGCCCACCAGCGGTGTCAGCAGGATGGCCAGCAGGCCCACCGGCGCCAGCGCCATGCCGGCATGGGTGGCGGTATAGCCCATCCATTGCTGCAGCCACAGCGGCAGCAGCACCACATTGCCAAAAAACAGGCCATAGCCTATCGAGGTGGCCAGCACGCCAAAGCCAAAGTTGCGGCGGCCGAACAAGCGCAAGTCGACCACCGGGTGGGCGTCGGTCAGCTCCCACACCACAAACACCGCCAGGCCGACCACCGCCGCCACCGCCAATCCGACGATCAGCGGCGAGGCAAACCAGTCCAGCTCCTTGCCCTTGTCCAGCATCAGTTGCAGTGAGCCCACCCACAGCACCAGCAGGGCCAGGCCGATGCGGTCGATGGGCAGCTTCTGGATGACGGTGTCGCGCCGGTGGTAGAGCCGCCAGGTGATCCAGGCCGCCACCGCGCCCACCGGCACATTGATGTAGAAGATCCAGGGCCAGGCCAGGTTGTCGGTGATCCAGCCGCCCAGCAGCGGGCCCATCACTGGTGCGACCAGGGTGGTCACACCCCAGAAGGCCAGCGCCCGGCCGGCCTGGGCCCGCGGGTAGCTGGCCAGCAGCAGGGTCTGCGACAGCGGCATCATCGGCCCGGCCACCAGGCCTTGCAGCACCCGCGCGCCCACCAGCATCTCCAGCGACGTGGCCAGCCCGCACAGCCAACTGCT
>JANLZT010000668.1:0-3543 GCA_031366465.1 Betaproteobacteria bacterium
GGTGCAGCTTGTCGACGATCTGCTGCTGCGACCCAATGCTCAGGTCGATGATCTCGCGCGCCTGGGCCACGTAGTAGGCCAGTTGCTCGTCGCTGCGCAGGGCCGATTTGTCCAGCGCGGCCTCGACCCGCTGCAGGTGCAGCATCAGCGCCTGGCTGGTGTCACTGAACTGCTGCAGCGCCAGGCCCAGGGCCTCGCCCAGGCTGGCGACCTCGACCGCGCCGCCGCTGAGTGCCGCGCCGGCCAGGGTCAGCCGCTCGGTCTGGCTGTGCAAGGCCTGGTCCAGCCGGCTGCCGGCTTGCTGCAACTGGCCGGCTGAGGCCGCCACCAGGCTGTCGATGGCCTGGCGCTGGTCGGTGGTGGCCTGGTTGACACTGCCCAGCAATGTGGCCAGGCCGCCCAGCAGTTGGCGGCGCTCGTCGAGCTGGGTGTTGTCCTGGGCCAGGCTGTCCGACAGCCTCTGGCGCAACTGCGCCATCAGCTCGGCAGCGGCCTGCGGCGCCTGGGCCACTGCCGTCAGCAGGCCGGCGATCTCGGCCAGCGTGGCACGCGCATGGGCCTCGGCCTGGGCTTGGATGGCGTGGGCGGTCTGCGCCAGCGTCTGGCAGATCTGCTGCTGCTGGCCCAGGCTTTGCGCGCCGGCTTGCTGCCAGGCCGCCTGCAGCGCGCTGGCCTGGGCCTGCAGGCTGGCATGCAGCCGCGTGCTCAGCGCGTCCACCTGGGCCTCCAAGCGCTGCAGCAGGCCGGCCTGCAAGCTGGCGCTCTCGCGCGCCAGGCCGCCCAGCGTGGCCTGGGCGATGGGCTCGATGGTGGCCGCAGCCAGGCGGGCGGTGTCGGCCAGGCTGCGCTGCAGCGAGTGGTCCACGGCTTGCGCCAGTGCCGCATGGCGGGCCTGGGCCTGCTCATGGAAGTCGGCCTGGCTGGCCAGCAGTTGCTGGTGCAGCCCCGCGTTGTGCGCCGCCATCTGGTCCATCACCGCCTGCATTTGCGCTGCCACCGCCGGCATCGCTGCGGCCTGGGTTTGCAGGGCCTGCAGCGTGGCCTCGCGCTGGTGGGCCCGCGAGAAGCCGCGCAGGCTGGTGGCGATGCGGCCATCCAGCAGCGTGGCGGTTTGCTGGCGCTCGCGCCGGCAGAGTGCTGCCACCAGGCCGAGCATGGCCGACGCGGCCACCCCGGCCACCGAGGTGCCAAAGGCCAGGCCTAAACCCTTGACCGGCGCGGCCAGCGCGGCGCGCATGGTGGCCAGGTCGGTGGTGCTCTCCAGCGCCAACACCGCGCCCTTGAGGGTGACCACCATGCCCAGAAAGGTGCCCAGCATGCCCAGCAACACCAGCAAGCCGACCAGGTAGGGCGCCAGTGCCGGCCCCGGCAAACCGGCCCGCTCGCCCTCCAGGCGCAGGCGCACCGGGCTGCGCAGCGCGGCGGGAACTTGCTGCAGCCATTCGGCCAGCGCGGTGGCGTGGTCCAGCCGCTGCGGCAGCGCCGCCAGCGCTGCGGCCAGGCCCCGGGTGGTTTGGGTGTAGCGCCACAGCTCCCACGCGCCGCCGAGGTAGACCGCGCCGATCAGCCCGGTCATCAACAGCGCCAGCGGGCTGGACCCGACATAGCCCTGGCCCACCCACAGCAGCGCTGCCCCGCCCAGGCCAAAGGCGGCCAGGCCCCAGCGCCGGCTCACGGCGCCGCCTCGGGGCCGGGCCGATTTGACGGGTTGACGGGGGCGCTGGCCAGCAGGGCCGCCAGCAGGCCGTCCACCGGCTGCAGGCGCAGGTCCAGCTCGGCCAGCAGCAGTTGCTGCCACTGCTGTGGAGTGTCTGCGGCGGCTGCGGCAGTTTGGGGCTGGTGCCTGCAATGGCCCTCCAGCCAGCCTGGCACGCTGGCCAGCAGGCGGCGCTGCTGGGCCGCCAGCGCCAGGTCGAGCACGCCGTCCAGCGCGGCCAGCTTGGCCAGCGGGCCCGACCGGCCGGCCAGCGCCGCTCTCAGCCGGGCCCGCAGCGGGCCGATGCGCTCGTCCATCCGGCGCTGGTGGGCCTGGTAGTGGCGGCGCAGCGCGGCCAGGTCGGCGCTGTCGAGGGGCAAGGGCTGGTTGTCTGCAGCCGGCGCGGCGCTGGCAGGCAGGCCGCCAGCGGATGGCATGTCGTCACTGATCGCCTGCGCCAGATCGCGCCGCAGACGCCGGCATTCAGCGGCCAAGGCCTGGGCTGCTGTGGCGCTGTGGCGGCCGGCTGGCACCGGCCCGGCGGGCGCGACGCCATTGAGCACTGCCGACAGCGCGATGGCGTCGGTCCAGCCCAGCCAGTGGCTCCAGCGCCCGGTGCCGGCTGCGGCGGGTGGCGCGGCATGGGCACCGGCGCGGTTGCCAGCATGCGCACCGGCGTGCGCACCCGCCAAGCCGGCCAGCAGCCGCACCAGCGGCGCGCTGTTGATGCTGGCCGCCCTGGGCCAGCGGGTCTTGACAGCATCCATGGATTTCTGGGGAAAACCGATGATGGTACGCGACGCCTGCAACACCGCCGGCCACGGGAATGGGCCCGGACGGGCCTTGGCGCACGGCCTGGCCAAGCCGCCCAGGTTTGTCAGCAGCTGGGCTGGCCCGGCGGCTGCACCAGCCTTCAATCCGGCAGCGGCAGCGAGCTGGTGCACTTGACCTCGTCCAGGCAGACGCTGGACCGCACGCTGTTGACGCCGGGCAGGCGCATCAGCTTGTCCATCAAGAACAGCGACAGCGACTTGAGGTCGTGGGCGATGACCTTGATGACGTAGTCGAAATCACCGGTGACCGAGTAGCACTCCAGGATCTCGGGCTGATCGACCACCACGTCGGTGAACTTTTTCAGGTCGCGGATATGGCCCTTCTCCATCGCCACATGGATGAAGGCCACCACCCCCAGGCCCAGCCTCGCCGCGTCCAGCCGGGTTTCGTAGCGGGTGATGAAGCCCTGCTCCTCCAGGCGCTTGTGGCGGCGGTGGCTTTGCGCAGGCGACAGGCCCACCGCCTCGGCCAGCTCCAGGTTGGACGCGCGGCCATGGGCTTGCAGAAAGCCCAGGATCTTGCGGTCCAGGCGGTCGAAATCGGCTTCGTACAAGATTTTCTCCAATTTGGCCAAGATGGCGCAATCATATTTCCAACTCCAGGGTTCTCCCGGGGTTTGAATGAAAGCCGATTTTTCCGACCGCAGTCCACACTTCTGGCTGCGCAGTGCCCTGCTGACAAGCCACCTACCCGGGGCCATCGGCGGCCCGGCCTGCCGACGAATCAGCCCCTTTCGCCCCCTCCGGAACCCATCCCACCATGCAACATTCTTTCTTCCGCTTCCCCCTCAGCCTGCTCGCCAGCGCGCTGGTCGCCGCCGCCAGCCCGGCCCAGGCCGCCGACAAGGCGGTGTCGGTCACCGCCATCGTCGAGCACAAGGCGCTGGACGCCGTGCGGGATGGCGTCAAGGACGAGCTGAAGGCGGCCGGCTTCGAGGCCGGCAAGACCCTGAAGTACGAGTACCAGAGCGCCCAGGGCAACACCGGCACCGCTGCCCAGATCGCCCGCAAATA
>JANLZT010000684.1:0-5115 GCA_031366465.1 Betaproteobacteria bacterium
GCCCTCGGCTTCGGGTCGCACCGCACCCAAGCCGGGCTGGCCGCCCAGGTCGGCATGGCTGAGGTAGTTCATGCCGGGCTGCCTTCGGCAGGGCCCACCGACCCGGCCGGCCGGGCCGGCAGGCCGGTGCCGATCATCGAATCGCGCGTCACCAGATCGGCCAACGCGGCTTCGTCCAGGCCCTCGCTGCCCGGCGGGCGCTGCGGGATCACCAGGTAGCGCACTTCGGCGGTGGAATCCCAGACCCGCAGCGCGGTGGTCTCGGGCAGCTGCAGGCCGAAATCGGCCAGCACGCCGCGGGGGTCGCGCACCGCGCGGGCCCGGTAGGGCGCACTCTTGTACCAGGTGGGTGGCAGGCCCAGCACCGGCCAGGGGTAGCAGCTGCACAGAGTGCAGACCACCAGGTTGTGCTGATCGGGCGTGTTGGCCACCGCCACCATGTGCTCGCCCTGGCGGCCGCTGTAGCCCAGCGAGGCGATGGCCGCGGTGGCGTCCTGCAGCAGCCAGGCGTGGAAGGCCGGGTCGCACCAGGCGCGGGCCACCACCCGGGCCCCATTGCGCGGGCCGATGCGGGTCTGGTAGGTGTCGATCAGCAGATCCAGCGCCGCCGGGTCGATATAGCCCTTCTCGGTCAGCAGGGATTCGAGCGCGCGCACCCGCACCTCCATCTCGCCCAGCGTGCTGTGGTCATGGTCGTGGTCGTGGTCGTGATCGTGATCGTGATCGTGATCGTCGGGGTGGGGGTTCATCTCGGCAGGTCCGGGTTCAGGGCAGCACCTTCAGCACGCGGCCGTCGGGGCTGTCGGTCAGCAGGTAGAGAAAGCCATCGGGGCCTTGGCGCACATCGCGGATGCGCTCGTTCAGGGTCTTGAGCAGGCGCTCCTGGCGCAGCACGGTGTGGCCGTCCAGCTCGATGCGGATCAGGGCCTCGGCGCGCAGGCTGCCGATGAAGAGCTGGCCCTTCCAGCCGGGGTAGCGGTCGCTGGTGAGAAAGGCCATGCCGCTGGGCGCGATCGACAGCGGCTCCCAGTGCAGCACCGGCGGCGCGACGTCGGCACGCTCGCTGCCCTGGCCGATCTGGGTGCCGGTGACGTAGTTGCGGCCGTAGGTGATCACCGGCCAGCCGTAGTTCTGGCCGGGCAAGGTGAGGTTGAGCTCGTCACCGCCCTGCGGGCCATGCTCGGTGGTCCACAGCTCGCCGGTGCTTGGGTGGACGGCCGCGCCCTGCACATTGCGGTGGCCCCAGCTCCAGATTTCCAGCTTGGCATTGGCGGGCAAGCCGGCGCGGCCCACCAGCGGGTTGTCGGCCGGCACCCGGCCGTCGGCCTCGATGCGCAGCACCTTGCCCAGGTGGTTGTCCAGGGTCTGCGCATCGTCCTTGCGGGTGTAGCGCTCACCCAGCGTGATGAACAGCCGGCCGTCCTTGGCGAAGGCCAGCCGCGAGCCAAAGTGCAGCCGGCTGGCCACTTTGGGCCACTGGCGGAAGATCACCTGCACATCGGCCAGGCGCTCGGCGCCGGGATCGCCCATCAGCCTGGCGCGGGCCACCGCCGTGCCACTGCGCAGTTCGGGGTTGGGGAAGTCGGCCGGCTCGCTATAGCTCCAGTAGACCCAGTGCTGGCTGGCAAATTGGGGGTCGAGCACCACATCGAGCAGGCCGCCCTGGCCCTCGGCCAGCACCGGTGGCAGGCCGGGCAGCGGCGGCCCGAGCTTGCCGTCAGTGTTGACGATGCGCATGCGGCCGGGCCGCTCGGTCACCAGCATGCGGCCGTCCGGCAAAAAGGCCAGGCTCCAGGGGTTGACCAGGCCGCGCGCCACCGTCACCACCCGGGGCGCAGCCAGTGCGGGCGGGCTGGTGAACAACAGGCTGGCCAGCAGCAGTGCTGACAACACCAGGGCGGCCAACCGCGCGGCGGCTGGCAGGGTGCGGCGGCAGCGCGGCGGCCTGGGGGCAGCGGGGGTCAACACAGGCGGCGCCAGCATCATCCCGCCGCTTCTACCACCATTTGCAAACGCTGCTGGCCCTGGTATTGGTCAACGTTGAGCCGGTAGGCCAGGCGCACCCGGGCCGGCAGCGGCTCGGTCTGGCCGAACCAGATCGCGTCGCGCAACTGGCCGGCATGGCGCAGCCGCAGCTTGAGGTGTTTCTCGCCCACCAGGCGCTGGGCCAGCACGTCGACCTCGTCGCAGAACAGCGGTGCTTCGAAGCCCTGGCCCCAGACCTCGGCGTCCAGCCGGGCCACCGTGGCCAGGTTGAAGTGCTCCAGCGCCAGCGGCCCGTCGGTGGCCAGGCAGCGCGACAGGGCCTCGGGCGTCAGGCCCTCGGCCGCCACCTGGGTCAGGGCCTGGGCAAACTGCGGCCAGTCGGCCTCGGTCAGCGTGCAGCCTGCTGCCATCGCATGGCCGCCAAAGCGCAGCAGCAGGCCGGGGTGGCGCTTGCTGACCAGGTCCAGCGCATCGCGCAGATGGAAGCCCGGGATCGACCGGCCCGAGCCCTTGAGCAGCCCGTCCTGGCCGCGCGCCAGCACAAAAGTGGGCCGGTGCAGCCGGTCTTTCAGCCGCCCGGCGACGATGCCGACCACGCCCTCGTGGAAGGCGGCATCGAAGATCACCAGCGCCGGCGGCGCCTGGTCCGGCGCCGGTTGCTGCGCCATCAAGGCGTCCAGCAGCAGCTCGGCCTGGCTGCGCATGTCGGCCTCGACCACCCGGCGCTCGCGGTTGATGGCGTCGAGCTGCTGGGCCAGTTGGGCGGCGCGCTCGGCATCGTCGGTGCACAGGCACTCGATGCCCAATGTCATGTCGGACAGGCGCCCAGCGGCATTGATGCGCGGGCCCAAGGCAAAGCCGAAATCGAAGCTGGCGGCACGCGCGGGCTGGCGACCGGCGGCCACGAACAGCGCCGCCACGCCGGCCTGCATGCGGCCGCTGCGGATGCGTTTGAGGCCCTGCGCCACCAGCCGGCGGTTGTTGTCGTCCAGCCGCACCACGTCGGCCACCGTGCCCAGGGCCACCAGGTCGAGCAGGGCATCCAGCCGGGGCTGGCTGGCGGCATCGAATACGCCGCGCCGGCGCAGCTCGGCGCGCAGCGCCAGCAGCACATAAAACACCACGCCCACCCCGGCCAGGGCCTTGCTGGGGAAGCTGCAGCCGGGCTGGGACGGGTTGACGATCACCGTGGCGTCGGGCAGGGCCACGCCGCCGTCGGGCGCCAGCGCCGGCAGGTGGTGGTCAGTGACCAACACCTGCAGGCCGAGCGCACGGGCATGGGCCACGCCGGCCAGGCTGGCGATGCCGTTGTCGACGGTGACCAGCACGCCGGGGGATGCATCGCCAGCCCCGCCCGGGGCAAAGTGGCTTTGCATCGCCAGGTCCACGATGGCCGGTGTCAGGCCATAGCCATGCACCGCCCGATCGGGCACCACATAGCCGACGCTGGCGGGGGCGGCGCCCAGCATCACCAGGCCGCGCAGCGCCACCGCGCAGGCGGTGGCACCGTCGCAGTCGTAGTCGGCGACGATGCACAGGCGCTGGCCTTTGCTGATCGCATCGGCCAGCAGCACGGCGGCCTCGGCGCTGCCCTTCAAAGCGCTGGGCGGCAGCATGCGGGCCAGGCCGTCGTCCAGCTCATCGGCGCTGCGCACGCCGCGGGCAGCAAACAGGCGCGCCAGCAGCGGGTGCACCCCCGCTTGCTCCAGTGCAAAAGCGGCGCGCGGCGGCACGTCGCGGGTGCGCAGCGCGGGGCCGCTCACAGGGCCTCCAGCAGGGTGTTCAAGTTGACCGGGCGCCACGGGGCTGAGAGCCGCTGCCACAGGCTGCGCGGTGCGGCGGCCCAGGTGACGGCCTGGCGTTCGCCGCAGAGTGTGAGGCGGCTGCCCGCCTCGGCCCGCAGCATCGATCGCACCGGGCCGGCGTCGAGTGCCTGCCAGGCCTCGCACCAGCCGGCCCAGTCCTCGGCCAGGGCCGGGCGGCGCAGGCGGTTGTCGCTGGTAGGCGTGACAGCGGGCTCGGCCCAGCCGCTGGGCAGACGGCCGCAGCCGCTCAGCCAGACCGAGTTGAAGACCGGCAGCCCGGCGGCCTCGCGCTGCTCGCTCAGCGGGTGGGTGTACATCAGCATCTGCACCTCGTTTTGCAGCCGGCGCAGCAGGCGCGCGGCGTGCTGCGGCGGCAGCCAGGGGTCGAGGTGGCGGCCGATCACCCGGTCCAGCGACGCGCAGGGCAGGTCATTGAGACTCTCGTGGCGGGCCAGCCACTGCAGCGGCGCCAGCCAGTGCAGCATCACGCCCTCGCTCTCGAACAGCGGCCGCACGATCTCCAAAAACTCACGCGATGCGGCCTCGTCGAGTTGCAGCTCGGCCGGGTCGCCCAGGCGGATTTGCTCGCGGCCGGGCAGCAGTTGCACCGGCGTCAGCAGGCCCCAGGCAGCCTGCTGCGCACCCGCCAGGCCGTGCAGCGCGGCGGCCCGGGCGGCCCAAGGCAGTGCGGCATGCTCCAGCTTGGTTGGCCCGGCGCCCCAGCCCAGCGCGGCGGCCAGGGCCTGCTCATGCGGTGGGTTCAGGCTGTACTCGTCGGTGCCCAGCTTGGGGCCGGCGGTCCAGCGCGCCAGCAGCGTCTCCAGGTGGGGCAGGTGCAAGGTCTGCTGGGCCTGCTGGCCGGCTTCCGACAGGCAAGCGGCAAAGGGGACGATGAGGTGCATGGCCGGCGGATTATCCCGGCGGGCTCAGGCCCGGCCGGGCCCAGGCCCCGCTGTTAGCATCGCCGCCCTATGAATTGGCCCTATGAATGGCAGGTCGGCTGGCGCTACACCCGGGCCGGCCGGGCCGGGCGGCGCAACGGCTTCATCTCCTTCATCTCCTTCGTGTCGATGCTGGGCATCGCGCTCGGCGTGGCGGCGCTGATCATCGTGCTGAGCGTGATGAACGGCTTCCAGAAGGAGGTCACCGACCGCATGTTGAGCGTGGTCTCGCACATCGAGCTGCTGGACGCCCGGGGCGATGCGCTGGCCGACTGGCAGGCCACCGCCCAGGCCGCGCGCCAGAACCCGGCGGTGCGGGCGGCGGCGCCCTTCATCGCCGCCCAATCGCTGATCGCCCGTGGCGACGAGATGCGCGGCGCGGT
>JANLZT010000754.1:0-7191 GCA_031366465.1 Betaproteobacteria bacterium
TGCTGGGCCTGTCGATCAGCCTGTTCGTGGTGGTCTCGCTGCTGGTGCGCGACGGCCGGCGCCGGGCCCGGGCCGAAGCGCGGCTGGCCGAGGCCCTGGCCTTCCGCAAGGCGATGGAGGACTCCTTGCTGACCGGCCTGCGCGCGCGCGACCGCGACGGCCGCATCGTCTATGTCAACCCGGCTTTCTGCGCGATGGTGGGCTTCAGTGCCGAGCAGTTGCTGCAAGCCGAGCAGCCACCCGAGCAGCCACCCGATCACCCACCCGATCACCCACCGTATTGGCCCCCTGAACATGCGGCCGACTTCCAGCGCCGCCAGGCCGAGCGGCTGACCCTGCCGTCGCCGTCTGCACCGGCCCAGGAGGGCTACGAGACGGTCTTCATGCGCCGCAACGGTGAGCGCTTCCCGGTGATGATCTATGAGGCGCCGCTGGTCGATGGCGTGGGCAAGCACACCGGCTGGATGAGCGCGGTGGTGGATTTGTCGGCCCAGCGCCGCGCCGAGGACCTGTCGCGCCAGCAGCAGGAGCGCTTGCAGGCCACCGCCCGGCTGGCCAGCGTGGGCGAGATGGCGTCCTTGCTCAGCCACGAGCTGAACCAGCCGCTCTCAGCCATCGCCAGCTATGCCACCGGCTCGCTCAACCTGATGGCCGAGCCCGATGGCCAGACCCTGTCGCTGATGCGCCAGGCCATGAGCCGCATCGCCGAGCAGGCCGAGCGCGCCGGCCGGGTGATCAAGAGCGTGCACGACTTTGTGCGCCGACGCCACCAGGCCCATGAGGTGATCGCCGCCGACCTGCTGATCGAGTCGGTGTTGCCGCTGGTGCGCCTGCAGGCGCGCAAATGCGGGGCCCGGGTGGCGCTGGACCTGCTGCAGCCCGCGCCGCGCATCAAGGTCGACCGCACCATGGTCGAGCAGGTGCTGCTGAACCTGGCCCGCAACGGCCTGCAGGCGATGGAGGCCGACACCCCGCTGACTGAGCGGCTGCTCACCTTGCGGGTGCGGCTGGCACCGGCCGGGCAGGGGCGCTGGGTGGTGTTCTCGGTGATCGACGCCGGGCCCGGCATCCCGGCGGAGGTGGCCAAGCGGCTGTTCACGCCCTTCTACACCACCAAGGCCGAGGGCATGGGCCTGGGTTTGTCGCTGTGCCGCACGGTGATCGAGCAGCATGGCGGCGCGATGGATTTCGAGGTGCTGGCAGCGGCGGTGGACGGCCCACCGGGCCGGCCGGCCGGCACCGAGTTCCGCTTCACCCTGCCCTTGAGCCTGCCTCGTGGCAGCGCGGCGCTGCCACCGGGCTGACCCGCAGTGCGGCGGCGTTGCCGGTGGGCTGACCCGCACCCGCACCCGCACCCGCACCCGCACCCGCACCCGCACCCGCACCCGCACTATCCCGCAGCCACCCGGCAGCAGGCATGGTCGATACTTGTTGGGATGTCTGCCAGCCTGTCGCCCCCGACCAAGCCGCCGCTGGGCATCCCGGTGGTCTACCTGGTCGATGACGAGGCGGTGGTGCGCGACGCGCTGGCCTGGCTGCTGCGCTCGCGGCGCCTGCTGTCCGAGGGCTTTGCCCATGCCGAGGCCTTCGAGGCCCACCTGGCCGGCTGTGACCTGGCGGGCGACTGGCCGCATGCCCCCAGTTGCCTGCTGCTCGATGTGCGCATGCCGGGCACCAGCGGGCTGCTGTTGTTCGAGCGCCTGGCTGAGCGCGGGCTGCTGGACGCGCTGCCGGTGATCTTTCTCACCGGCCATGGCGATGTGCCCACGGCGGTGTCGGCGGTCAAGCGCGGGGCCTTTGATTTTGTCGAAAAGCCGTTCTCCGACAACGCGCTGGTTGACCGCGTGGTGCAGGCCCTGGCCAGCAGCGGCCAGGCCATCCACAAGCGCCGCCAGCAGCGCAGCCTGCTGGCGGCGCAGGCCGACCTCACCGAGCGCGAGCGCGAGGTGATGGGCCGGGTGATCGCCGGCCTGGCCAACAAGCTGATCGCCGACGAGCTGGGCATCAGCGTGCGCACGGTGGAGGTGCACCGGGCGCGCTTGTTCGACAAGATGAACGTGCGGTCGGCGGTCGAGCTGGCCAATCTGTTGCGCGAGCAACCGCCCTGAGCCTGCTGCGGTGCAGATCGGCCGGCCGATGTTCTGGCGCTCGTGGCGGGCCTTGGCGGCCCGGTGCGCCGCCGTGCTGGCAGCGGCAGCTTGGCGGCAGTGCGGGCGGCAGTGCGGGCTGCTGTGTGGGTGGGTGTGCGGGCTGCTGCTGCCGGCCGGGGCGCTGGCGGCCGAGGCCACGGCCGCGCCGACCTATTACTTTCGGCAGGCGCCCCAGGCCGGCCTGATCGGGCCCGCCGGCCAGGGCCTGAGCAGCGCCGAGCGCCAGTTCATCGGGCAGTTGCCGGTGGTGCGGGTGGGCCTGAACCTGCCCGACAACCGGCCCTACGAGGTGATCGCCGCCAATGGCGAAATCGCCGGCATCCAGATCGAGATCCTCACCCACCTGGCCCAGGCCCTGGGCGTGCGGCTGGAGCCGGTGGTGCTGGACAGTTTCCCGGCCGCACTCGACGCCCTGCGCCAGCGCCGCATCGACATCATGGCCACCGTGGGCTACCAGGCCGAGCGCGAGGCCTACATGGCCTACACCCTGGGCACCGCGCCCAACCCGGGGGCGATCATCGGCCGGGCGGCCGACAACCGGTTTGCCGCCGAACCCACCCTCAACGGCCGGCGGGTGGCGGTCGAGCGCAGCTACGTCACCCAGTTCTATGTGCGCAGGCTTTATCCCGAGGTGCTGGTCAATGACCAGCCTGACACCGCTGCCGCGCTGCGGTCGGTCGCATTGGGCGAGGACGATTACTACTTTGGCAGCCTGTTGATGGCGATGGACCGCCTGCAGCGCGACCAGATCAGCGGCCTGGCGGTGAAGAAATCGCTGGTCTATGCAACCGGCCTGATGCACTTTGGGGTGCGCAGTGATTGGCCGCTGCTGGCCAGCGCGCTGAGCAAGGGCGTGGCCGCCCTGCGCCAGACGCCGCTGCCGGCGCTGCAGAACGCGCTGGGCAGCCTGCAGGGCCAGCCGGTGGCGCTGCCGGGCAGCCTGCCGGTCAACCCGCAAGAGCAGGCCCAACTGGCCAGCCGGCCGGTGCTGCGGGCCGGCGCCGTGCGCGGCCTGGCGCTGCTCAATGAGGCCACCGCCAACGGCGGCCACAGCGGCATTGCCGCCGACTACCTCAGCCAGGTGGCCACCCAGCTCGGGCTGGCGGTGGACGTCAGGCCCTTTGACAGCGAGGCCGAGATGCTGGATGCGCTGCGCGAAGGTCGCATCCACCTGGTGCCCCTGCTGAGCCGCACGCCCCAGCGGGCCCAGGATTTCGCCTTCAGCGACCCCTACCTGGAGATGCCCTACCACGTCATCGCCCGCAGCGATGCCCCCATGTATTGGGACCTGGCCAGCCTGCGCGGCAAGCGCCTGGCGCTGACCGCGCAGCACCCCTTGCGCGAATTTCTAGCCAGCCGCTACCCCGACATCCAGATCGTCGACGCGCCGCCCGGCCCTGGCGCGATGGACATGGTGGCCGCCGGCCAGGCCGATGCGGCGGTCGAGGCCAAGCTGTATGCCAACCTGCGCATCGCCACCGACAACAACGGCCTGCTGCGCCAGGTGGCGCGGGTCGATGAGATCCCGGCGCAGTTCCACTTTGCGGCGTCGCGCGAGGCCTCGGCCCTGGTGCCGCTGCTCAACCGGGCGCTGGCCGACATCCCCGAGCAAGAGCGCGAGCGCCTCTACCGGCGCTGGGTGGCAGTGGAGATTCGGCCCGGCTTCGCCTGGCAGCGCCACCTGCCGTGGCTGGCCACGGCTGCGGTGGCGCTGCTGGCGCTGGCCGGCTTGAGCGCCTGGTGGATGCGCTGCCTGCTGCGCGAAGCCCGGGCCCGTGGCCTGGCCGAGCAGCGCCTGCGCACGGTGGCCAGCAGCCTGCCCGGGGTGGTTTTCCGGCGCGTGGTCGGGCCAGACGGGCGGCTGGTCGAGCACTACCTGAGCGAGTCGGCCGAGACCTTTCTCGGCCCCGGCGCGTTGGCCGAGCCCGACCTGGCCCGCCTGGTGGCGCAGCGCCTGGACCCGGCCGACGCCCGGCTGATGCGCCAGGCCCAGGCCGACAGCCTGGCCACCGGCCTGCCCTTCAAACAAAGCTTTTGCTACCAGCACCCGCTGACCGGCCCGCGCTGGCTGCATTGCGAGTCGCGGGCCCAGGCCCTGGCCGACGGCCGCGTGGCCTGGACCGGCTACCTGGTGGACGTCTCCACCGAGCGCGAGCTGCAGGCCCGCTTGCTGGACGCGATGCAGGCCAAGAACCTGTTCGTGGCCACCGCCGGCCACGAGCTGCGGGCGCCGCTGCAGGTCATCCTGCTGGCGCTGCACCGGCTGGGCGCCGGGCCGCTGGATGGGGCCCAGCGCCACAGCTGGCAACTGGCCCAGCAGTCCATCGACGCGCTGGTGCAGTTGATCGACGATGTGCTCGACCTGGCCCGCTTCGAGGCCGGCCGGGTGCGGCTGCAGCCGGCACCGGTGGCGCTGACGCCGATGCTGCGCCAGATCGGCGCCCAGCACCGCCTGGCGGCCGACGCGCGCGGCCTGGATTTCTCACTCGTGCTGCAACCCGGCCTGCCCGATACCGCTGTGCTCGATGCGCTGCGGCTGCGCCAGTTGCTGGGCAACCTGCTGGGCAATGCGATCAAGTACACCGCCAGCGGTGGCGTCACGCTCACCGTCGGGCCGCTGGCGCCGGCCTTGGCTGGCGACGGCCAGGGTTGGCTGCAACTGTCGGTGCGTGACACCGGCGTGGGCATCTCGGCCGAGCAGCAGCGCCACCTGTTCGAGCCCTTTGGTGCGCTGCCGGGCAGCGCTCCGCCGGGGCTGGGGGGCGTGGGCAGTGGCGCCCGCAACCCCGCCGGACCGGCGCGCAGCACCGGCCTGGGACTGGCGGTCTGCAAGCGCCTGGTGCAGGCCATGCAGGGCGAGATCCTGGTGATCAGCCAGCCCGGCCAGGGCACCGAGGTGCGGGTGCACCTGCCGCTGCCAAGCGCTGCCCCGGCCACCCCGCCGCTGGTTGCCGAGCGCAGCGGCGCGGTGCTGGTGGTCGACGACGACGCCCTCAGCCGCCTGTTGATGGCCGAGATGCTGCGGCGCGCCGGGCTGGAGGTGATCGAGGCCGAGGACGGCGAGCAAGCGCTCGGCAAAGCGCGCGGCAGCGCGCTGGCGGCGGTCATCAGCGACCGCCACATGCCGGGCATCGACGGCCCGACGCTGCTGCGCCTGATCGGCCAGCAAGCCATTGACGACGGCCTGCGCTGCCCGGCCCGGCTGCTGTGCAGCGGCGATGTCGATCCCGAAAGCGGGCCCTGGGACGGCATCGACGCGGTGCTGAGCAAGCCGGTCAGCGCAGCCGCCTTGATCGGCCTGCTGGCCACGCTGGGGGTGCGCGCCGGGCCGGCGGACCGGCCCGCTGGGTGACAATCTGCGGCCATGGCGCTCGGCGAGTTTGATCTCATCCGCAAGTACTTCAGCCGGCCCGCCAGCCTGCCAGCGGTGGTGCTGGGCATCGGCGACGACTGCGCGCTGTTGCAGCCCGCGCCCGGCATGCAGTGGGCGGTGTCTTGCGACATGCTGGTCGAGGGCCGGCACTTTCTGCCCACGGTGCCGCCCGAGCGGCTGGGCCACAAGGCCCTGGCGGTCAACCTGAGCGACCTGGCCGCCTGCGGTGCGCGGCCCATCGCCTTCACGCTGGCGCTGGCGTTGCCGCGGGTGGATGAAGGTTTTCTCGCCGGCCTGGCCCGGGGGATGTTCGACCTGGCCGCGCAGCACGGCATCGCGCTGGTGGGCGGCGACACCACCGCCGGGCCGCTCAACCTGTGCATCACCGTGATCGGCGAGCTGCCGCCCGGCCAGGCGCTGCGGCGCGATGGCGCCCGGGCTGGCGACGCGCTGTGGGTCAGCCATGCCATCGGCGGCGGCCTGGGCGATGCGCGGCTGGCGCTGCAGGTCTTTCGCGGCCAGCTCAGCCTGTCGGCGGCCGATTTTGAGCAGGCGCGCCTGGCCATGGAGCTGCCCCAGCCCCGGGTGGCGCTGGGCCTGGCGCTGCGCGGGCTGGCCAGCGCCGCCATCGACCTGAGCGACGGCCTGGTCGGCGACCTGGGCCATGTGCTGGCGCGCTCGGGCGTGGGCGCGGCCATCGACCTGCCGGCGCTGCCGCTCAGCCCCATGCTGGCGGCCCAGCCGCCGGCCCTGCAGCGGCAATGCGCGCTGGCCGGGGGTGACGACTACGAGCTGCTGTTCACCGCCCCGGTGGCGGCCCGGGCGCAGGTGCTGGCGGCCGCCGCCGGGGCCGGTGTGGCGGTGCGCTGCATCGGCCGCATCGAGGCCCAGCCCGGCCTGCGCTTGCTGGACGCCCAGGGCGTGGCGCAGGCGCTGGCGCTGCAGGGCTTCGATCATTTCAAGGCCGGTGGCTGATGAGCGGCACGACGCCCGTGCTGGCTGCAGGCAGCGGCCCCGCTGCAGCGCCACGCCGTGCCAGCGCACGCTTCATGCGCGGCCATTTGGCGCATTGGGTGGCGCTGGGCTTTGGCAGCGGCTTGTCGCCGCTGGCGCCCGGCACCGTGGGCACGCTGTGGGCCTGGGCCTCGTTCGGCGTGATCGACCCCTGGCTGCGCGGCCGCTTTGGCGACGCCGGCTGGGCCATGCTGCTGCTGGGTGCGCTGGCGCTGGGCCAATGGGCCTGCACCCGCACCGCCCAGCACCTGGGCCAGGCCGACCCCGGCGCCATCGTCTGGGACGAGGTGCTGGCCTTCTGGTGGGTGCTGTGGTGGATCACCCCGGCCGGCTGGTTGGCCCAGTTGGCGGCGTTTGCGCTGTTCCGCTTTTTCGACGCCGCCAAGCCCGGCCCGGTGGGCTGGGCCGACCGCCGCTTCAAGCTGCGCCCCGGCCAAGCCATCGGCTGGCGCCAGGGCTTTGGCATCCTGTTTGACGATCTGGTGGCCGCACTCTGCACGCTGCTGGTGATCGCTGTCTGGCAAAGGACGCTGTCATGACCCCCGCCGCCTTGTTGACCGACCTGGTCAATACCGAAGTCAGCCTGCTGGCCGACGGCCTGCGCGCCCGCGGCTGGCGCATCGCCACCGCCGAGAGCTGCACCGGCGGGCGCAT
>JANLZT010000755.1:0-4217 GCA_031366465.1 Betaproteobacteria bacterium
CGCTGGGCCTGGAAGAGCTGGGTCTGGGCATTGAGCACGTCCAGGTTGACCCGCACCCCCACCTTGTAGCCCAGCTGGGTGGCCTCCAGGGCCAGCTTGCTGGACGACTCGGCGGCCTCCAGCGCGATGACCTGGGCGCGCAGCGAGCGCACCCCAAAAAACGCGCTGCGGGTGCCCTGGGCCACGCCCCGGCGGCCGGCTTCCAAGTCGCTTTGCGCCTTGTCTTCGAGCGCCAGGGTCTCCTTGATGCGGTTCTGCACCGACTGGCCGGTGTAGAGCGGCATCGTCAATTGCACCGCCACATTGGCCGACAGGCCATTGCCCGAGTTGGGGCCGAAGCCGCCGGCCGGCGTGTTGCCGCTGAGCCGGGTCTGGGCATCGGTCAGGCTGGCGCTGACGCCCACCGTGGGCAGGCGGGCGGCGCGGGCCTTCTCGGTCTCCAGCCGGGCCACCTCGCGGGCCAGGCGCAATTGCTGCAACTGGGGGCTCAGCGCGTCGGCCTGGGTCACCCATTCTTCGACATCGGCCGGGCCGGTGGCCGGCAGCACGATGGGCAGCGCCATCGGCTGGGGCACCACCCCGGTGCGGCCGGACACGCCCTCCAGCGCCAGCCGCTTGACGTTGAGATCGTTCTCGGCGGCCAGCTCCTGGGCGATGGCCAGGTCGTACTTGGCCTGGGCCTCGCGGGTGTCGGTGATGGTGGCGGTGCCGACCTCGAAATTGCGCTTGGCCGAGGCCAGCTGCTCGGCAATCGCCTTCTTGCTGGTCTGCACCGTGGCCAGCGCATCGCTGGCCGCCAGCACATCGAAGTAGGCCTGGGCCAGGCGCACGATCAGGTCTTGCTCGACCGCCGCCAACTGCGAGCGGGCGACCTCGATGGCGCGCTCGGCCTGCTCGATGATCTTGTCGTTGCCGCGGTTGAACAGCGACTGCTGCGCGGTGACGGCCAATGACTGCTGGCTGGTGCGGGTGAGGGTGGTGCTGGAATAAGGCGTGTCGCTTTGGCTCTCGACCCAACTGGCGGTGCCGTTGACGGTGGGCCGCCTGAGCGCCCGGCTCTGCTCGGCCTTGAAGATCACCGATTCGGCCTGCGCCCGGGCCGACTGGTAGGCGGCATCAAAGCCGCGGGCGGCCTCGTACAGCGACAGCAGGCTCTGGGCCCGGGCGGCGCCCGACCCCGCCAGGGCCAGCATCACGAGGGCCGCAAACGCCAGCCGGCTCGGGCGGGCACCGCCCACCTTGGGCCGGGACAGGGAAGGCGAGAGCATGCTGGGCATCAGAGAAATCCTTGGCTGGGGGAAGGGGGCTGCGCTGTGGCCGGTCAGAACACGAAGCGCGTCGGCTCGGCGATGCCCAGCAATCGCGGCGCGGTGGTGTCGAACAGGTCCTCGGCCTTGAGCGCATGGGCCGACAGGCGGGTGTAGCGCAGCGCCCGCATCACCGGCGGCTGGCCGACGATGGCCAGCAGCCGGCCGCCGACCGCAAGCTGGTCCAGCAAGGCCTGCGGCACTTGGGGCACCGAGCCCGACAGCATGATCACGTCAAACGGGGCCTCATCAGGCAGGCCGCCGGCGCCGTCGATCTGGCGCACGCTGGCATTGAGCACACCGGCCCGGCGCAGGTGCAGGCTGGCACTGGCGGCCAACGCGGCCACCCGCTCCAGCGAGATCACCGACTGCGCGCGGTGGGCCAGCAAGGCGGCCATGAAGCCCGAGCCGGTGCCCACCTCCAGCACCCGCTCGTGGCGCTGCAGCTGGGCCTCCTGCAGCAGCCGGGCCTCCAGCCGGGGCGCCAGCATGCTCTGGCCATTGCTGCCGCCGTCGGCCAGCGGCACCTCGGTATCGACGAAGGCCAGGGCGCGCAGCGCGGGTGGCACAAAGTCCTCGCGCCGCACCACCGCCAGCAGTGCCAGCACGCCCAGGTCCAGCACATCCCAGGGGCGGATCTGCTGCTCGATCATGTTGAAACGGGCCTGTTCGGTGTTCATGGCGGTCCTGGGCGGGGGCAGTGGGGCAGGGGATCCAGGGCTTGCTGGCAGGCACTGAGCAGGCCGGATTCTATTGGGGCACTGCCACGGCGGCCGCAGCGCCGGGCGCTGGCGCTGGCTTGCCAAACAGCTTGCGGCGGACAAATTGCCCCAGATCGTCGAGCCAGCAATAGATCACCGGCACCACCACCAGGGTGAGCAGCGACGAGGTGATGACCCCGCCGATCACCGCCTGGCCCATCGGCGCGCGCTGCTCCGAGCCCTCGCTGAGCGCCAGCGCCAGCGGCAGCATGCCGAAGATCATCGCCAGGGTGGTCATCAGGATCGGCCGCAGCCGCACCCGGGCGGCCTGCAACAGGGCCTCGCTGCGCGGCAGGCCGGGCAGCAGCGCGCCGTGCTCATCCACCGACGGCGCGCGGGCCCGGATCGCAAAGTCCACCAGCAGGATGGCGTTCTTGGTGACCAGGCCCATCAGCATGATGACGCCGATCACCGAGAACATATTGAGCGTGCTGCGCCAGATCAGCAGCGCCCCGACCACGCCGATCAGCGTGAGTGGCAGCGAGCTCATCAGCGCCAGCGGCTGCAAGAAGCTGCGGAACTGGCTGGCCAGGATCATGTAGATGAACACCACCCCCAGCGCCAGCGCCGAGGCCGCAAAGCCCAGGCTGTCCTGCATGTCCTTGGTCGACCCGCCGAAGCGGTAGCTGTAGCCGGGCGGCAGCGGGTTGGCGTCCAGCAGCTTGCGCACGTCGGCCGAGACCTCGCCCAGCGAGCGGCCGGCGGTGTTGGCGGTGATCTCGCTTTCGCGGTTGAGATCGCGCCGGTTGACCTGGTTGGCGCCCAGGCCGGCGCTGACCTCGGCCACCTGGGCCAGCCGCACGGTGCGCATCGAGCCGTCAGCATTGCTGCCCAGCACCAGGCCCAACCGGGCCAGGTCATCGGGGTTGTCGCGTGACTCGGGCGCCAGCCGCACCTTGACGTCATAGCTCTGGTCATTGGCGGCGCGCCAGTCGCCCACGGTCTGGCCGGCCACCAGGGCCCGCAAGGTGTTGGTGATGCTGCCCACCGACAGGCCCAGGTCGTTGGCGGCGTCGCGCTTGACGGCGATCACCACGGTGGGCTTGGGCGGCTTCATGCTGGTGTCGGCATCGACCAGGCCGGGCACGTCCCTGAGCTGGGCCATCAGCCGGGTGGTCTGGCGCTGCAGCTCACCCAGGTCACTGCCCTGGATCGACAGCGAGATCGGCTTGGCCCCGCCCACCGCATCGACCAGGCCAACATGGGTGACGGTGATGCCCGCCACCTGGCGCAGCCGCTCGCGCAGCGGCACCGACATCTGGTCAACGCTGCGGCTGCGATCCTTGCGGTCAACCAGGCGGATGAAGAAGGACACGTAGTTGCGCCCGGCGGCCTGGCCGGTGTTGATGGTGGCCAGGGTGTAGCGCACCTCGGGCATCTCGCGCAGGATCACGTCCACCTGGCGGGCGCGGGCCTCGGTGAGCACCAGCGAGCTGCCGGCCGGGGTGTAGAAGCTGAGGTTGGTTTCCGAGAAATCGGCCTTGGGCACGAACTCGGTGCCCAGCCGCGGCACCAGCAGCACCGCACCAGCCAGCGTGGACAAAGCGATCAGCACCGTGATGCCCTTGTGGCGCAGCGACCAGCCCAGGGTGGCCACATAGACATCGCCCAGGCGGTGCGAGGCGCGGTCCACCCAATGCGTGAGGCGGCCCACGCTGTGGTCGTACCAGCCCTCGGGCTGCCAGGCCAGGCCGTTCTTGCGGTCGATCTCGCGGTCGATGGCGGGGTCGTGCCAGATCGAGCTGAGCATCGGGTCGAGCGTGAAGCTGACGAACATCGAGATCAGCACCGCCGCCACGATGGTCAGGCCGAACTCGTGGAAGAACTTGCCGATGATGCCGCTCATGAAGCCGATCGGCAGGAACACCGCCACGATCGACAGCGTGGTGGCCAGCACCGCCAGGCCGATCTCCTGGGTGCCGGCCAACGCGGCGTCGTGGGCGCTCTTGCCCATCTGCACATGGCGCACGATGTTCTCGCGCACCACGATGGCGTCGTCGATCAGCAGGCCCACGCACAGGCTCATGGCCATCAGCGTGATGGTGTTGATCGAGAAGCCGAACAGGTCCATGAACAAGAAGGTGCCGATCAGCGCGATCGGCAGTGTCAGGCCGGTGATCACGGTGGACCGCCAACTGTTGAGAAACAG
>JANLZT010000787.1:0-2775 GCA_031366465.1 Betaproteobacteria bacterium
GTGGGCAGCGGCACGCTCAGGCCATCGACGGCCAGCGGCAGCAGCGGGTCAAAGTCGAACAGGAGGCGCACCTGGCTGGCTGCGGCCAGGCTCAGCCGCAGCCGCCCGGCGGGTGTGGCACGGGCCAGGCCGGCCGCTGCATGCGCCGTGGCGCCCGCCACCGCCGCGCCGCCAGCGTCTGCGGCCAGCGGACCACTGTGCAGGCCCAGGCTGGGTCGGGCCAGCGCAGGTGCCGAGTCGATCAAGGCCAGGCCGCAGCGCACAGCGCGCTCGGTGCGGTCGCTGCGGTCGGCCCGCAAGGGCCCGGATCGGAACACCGCTGTCAGCGCCTGCGCCGAGGCATGGTGCAGCCGGCCGCCATGGGCCAGCACCAGTTGGCTGGCGTTGGCCAGGCGTTCGGCGGCGTCGTCGTCAGGCAGCGTGTCGGCCACCAAAACGGGCGCCGCATCGCCAGCGTCGGCCCAGTGCAAGCACAACACGCTCACCTTGTCGGCCTCGACAGTGCCGGTCATCATGATCGGTGATGCTGGCTGGGAGTCTGCTCCGCTGGGCCGGCCATCGTCGGTCCTTTCAAACGGCCATTGTCGGCCGCCAACGGCAGCGCGCCGCCGCCCAAACCGGGGGGCCAGGGCTGACGGGCCGGCGCCAGCGCCTGTGGCACGATCCCAGCCATGCGCAGCCCTCGATGAGCCCCGACCCCGCGGCCGCCGCGCCGCACCACCATGGCTGGATCAAGCACCTGTTCAATGCGGTGTGCGACCTGCCCACCGCCAGCGCCCAACGGTCCGCGCTGCAGGCGCTGGGCGCTGACAGCCAAACCCAGGCCGAGGTGTTGCGCCTGCTGGCCCCACCGGGCGGTGCCGCGCGCTTCACCAGTTCGGTGGCCGACGCCGCCGTGCAGTGGTTGGGCAGCCAGGTGCGCCCCGGCGACCGCCTGGGCGCCTGGACCTTGCTGCGCCCGCTGGGCGAGGGCGGCATGGGCCGGGTGTTTCTGGCCGAGCGCAGTGATGGCCACTACCAGCAACAGGCCGCCATCAAGCTGCTGCTGGGCTGGTCGGGCACCGAGGCGCTGGCCCGGCTGCGGGCCGAGCGCCAGATCCTGGCGCGTCTGAACCATGCCCATATCGCCAAGCTGCTCGACGGTGGCAGCACCCCCGCCGGCCAGCCTTATCTGGTGATGGAGTACGCCGCCGGTGACAGCATCGATGGGTGGTGCCAGCGGCAGCAGGCGCCGCTGCCGGCCCGCCTGGCCTTGCTGGTGTCGATCTGCGATGCGGTGGCCCATGCCCACCGCCACGGGGTGATCCACTGCGACATCAAGCCGGCCAATGTGCTGGTCAATGCCGAGGGCCGCGTGATGCTGCTGGACTTTGGCATCGCCCGCCTCGAAGGCCAGTGCAGTGAGCTGGCGGTGGGCATGACGGCCGGCTACGCCAGCCCCGAGCAGGTGGCTGGCCTGGCCACCGGCCCGGCCAGCGACATCTTCAGCCTGGGCCGTTTGCTGGCCGAGCTGCTGCGGCCGCTGGCCAGCGGCCCGCAACACCCGGCGTTGGCCGCCATCGTGGCGCGCGCCACCGCGCATGACGCCAGCCGGCGCTACGACTCGGCCAGCGCACTGCAGCAGGCCCTGCAGGCCCTGCTGTGGCCAGGCCGCGCCAGCGCGCTGGGGCGCGGCGTCGCCCGCTGGCGCCAGGGCCTGCGGCAACACCGGCGCTGGCTGCTGGTGGCAGCGCTGGGCCTGGTACTGGGTCTGACGTCAGCGCTGGTGCTGCGGCTGGCCTGGCAACTGGCGCAATCGCAACAGGCCGAGCAGCGCGCGCGCCAGGCCGAAACCCAGGCCCTGGAGCAGGCCTGGCGCGCCCAACAGGCCGAAGGTCTGGCCAGGCAGGCGCTGGCGGCCGAGCGCGCAGCCGCACGCAAGGCCCTGGAAGACCCGACCCGGCGCTGAGAGCGCCCCCAAGGCGGCGTTGCCGCCGCCCCCCGAGGGGGAATGAGCAAAGTGGCCAAGCAACATTTGCTCAAGAGCGCCCCCAAGGCGGCGTTGCCGCCGCCCCCCGAGGGGGAATGAGCAAGGTGGCCAAGCAACATTTGCTCATGAGCATCCAGGCCCGGGTCTTGGCTCCGCTGGCACAAGCTGACACAGCCCCTGTCACCCAGCCGACAGCACGCACTGGGGTTTGTGGGGTTCCGGCGCTCTCCCCGCCGGGCAATGATGGCGTGCACCAGGCCGGCCTGAGACCGGCCAGAGACCGGCGGCTAGCGCGCCAGACCTTTTTGGCTATCCCGGCATGCCAGGCCTTGCTGGTCTGCCCCAGCCCCCCAAGGAGACATCCCATGCCCACCACCCCGATCCCGCGCGGCCTGCCGGGCCGCCCCCTGCTGCGCAGCCTGGCCCTGGCCGCTGCCCTGTCTGCGGCCGGCGCGGCCCAGGCCCAGGAGACCTTCAAGGTCGGCATCGTCAGCTTCCTCTCAGGCCAGGCCGCCGAGAGCTTTGGCATCCCGGCCGTCAACGGCGCCAAGGTGCTGCTGGACGCCTTCAACAAAGGCGCTGCGCCGGCGCCCTACAACAAGGTCGGCTTCGGCGGCATGAAGCTCGAATTTGTCTACGTCGACGAGAACGGCGGCGCCACCAAGCAGGTGCAAGAGCTGCGCAACCTGTATGACCGCGAGGGTGTCGATGCGGTGGTGGGTTATGTCGGCTCGGGCGACTGCCTGGCGGTGGCCCCGGCGGCCGAGGAGATGAAGCGCTTCCTGATCCTCTACGACTGCGGCACG
>JANLZT010000791.1:0-3511 GCA_031366465.1 Betaproteobacteria bacterium
TGGTGATGGCCGCGCGCAAGCAGTCTGATCTGTACTTCTCCATCGATAGCGGCGCCGGCTTCTCACCGGCCACCCGCATCACCACCAGCACCGGCAGCGAGTCCGACATCGCGGTGGCCAAGGGTGCCGATGGCCGCACCGTGATGGCCTGGGTCAACGACAGCGGCAGCGAGCAGGTGCTCTACACCGCCACCTGGACCGGCAGCGGCTTTGGTGCGGCCACCGAGGTGGCGCGATCCGGCGTGGGCGGCGCCCTGTCGGGCGTGACCATCGCGGTGGCCGGCAACCAGACCTTGCTGGCCTGGAACCTGGACGTTGACGCGGCCGACGACAAGAACCCCTTGTCGCTGCAGACCGCCACGCTAACCAACACCCAGGCGGCGCATGCGGTGGCGGCGGTCTCGGAGTTCGAGACCAAGGCCCTGGCCAGTGCATTTGACAAGGTGCTGGCCATGCCAGTAGCGGCTGCGGCGCCGGCTTCCAGCTCGCTCGCGCCCGAGTCGGGCTGGCCGGTGTTTGCGGTGCCCGAGGACTGCAAAAAGTGCACCCCCGCCAAGCTCAAGAAGATCAGCGAGGCGGCGCCCGATTGCCGGCCCGGCGGTGGCTCGACCACCACCGTCGACACCAAGAAGTGCGAGCAAAAGACCATCACCTACGCACCCTGCGTGACCCGCCCGCGCGACCCCAACGACATCATCGGCCCTGACAGTTTTGGCGACCAGCATTGGGTCAAGGCCAGCGATGTCTTTGACTACACCATCCGCTTCGAGAATGCCGCCGACGCCACCGCACCGGCCCAGGTGGTGACCGTCACCCAGACCCTGGACGCCGATCTGGACGCGCGCAGCTTCCGCATCACCGGCTTCGGCTTCGGTGAGGTGGCGGTCACGCCCAGCCAGAGCCGCTCGTTCTACAGCGGGCGCATCGACCTGCGCGAGACCCAGGGCATCTATGTGGATGTGGCGGCCCGCATCGACACCAGCACCCGGGTGGTCACCTACACCTTCACCACCATCGACCCGGCCACCGGCGAGGTGCCGGCCGACGCCACGCTGGGCTTCTTGCTGCCCAACAACGCCAGCCACCGGGGTGACGGCTTTGTCTCGTACAGCGTCAAGGCGCTGCGCGGCAGCGCCACTGGCGCGGTGATCGACGCCCAGGCCCGCATCGTGTTTGACAGCGAAGGCCCGATCGACACCCCGCCGATCAGCCACACCCTGGACGCTGGCGTGCCCAGCAGCCAGGTCGCGGCCCTGCCGGCCACCAGCGACAGCGCCAGCTTCAGCGTGCGCTGGAGCGGCACCGACGCCGCTGGCGGGTCGGCCATCCGCGACTACGAGGTCTATGTCAGCACCAATGGCGGGGCCTTTGCGCTGTGGCAGGTGCACACCACCGACACCGAGGCGGTGTTCGACGGCACGCCCGGCAACACCTACGCCTTCTACAGCGTGGCGCGTGACAACGCCGGCAACATCGAGGCCGCACCGGCCAGCGCCGATGCATCGATCCGGGTGCTGGCGCAGACCGGCAGCGTGGCCGGCGCGGTGTTCAACGACATCAACTTCAACGGCGTTCAGGATGTGGGCGAGGGCGCGCTGGCCGGCTGGACCGTGTTTGTCGATGGCAACGGCAACAACACCCTCGATGCCGGCGAGGCCTCGGCGCTGAGCGGTGCCGACGGTAGCTGGCAGTTTGCCGACCTGCAGCCCGGCGCGGTGCGCATCGCCATCGAGCAGCGCGCGGCGTTCGAAGTCACCAGCCCGGTGGCCGGCTACCTCGATGTCACCATCACTGCGGGTGGCGCGATCACCGGTCGTGAGTTTGGCGTCGGCGCACTGGGCTCGATCTCGGGGGTGCAGTTTGACGACACCAACGGCAATGGCCAGCGCGACGCGGGCGAGGCCGGCCTGGCCGGCTTCACCGTCTTCATCGACGCCAATGCCAACAGCCAGCTCGACGCGGGCGAGCGCTCCACCGTTACCGCCGCCGACGGCAGCTATGTGTTTGCCGGCCTGCGCCCGGGCGCCTACCAGGTGGCCCAACTGGCGCGCGACGGCTGGATCCAGACCCGCCCGGGCCTGGGCAACCCCAATGGCAGCAATGGCAACACGGCATTTGCGGTGACGTTGTCGGGCTCACTGGCCTCGATCAGCCTGCCGGCCTGCGCCTGCGGCGGCACCATCACCGCGCTGGCCGCCCAACAGGCCGGCTTCGATGAGCAACTGGTCGCACTCGACAAGCTGCGCGCCGACCCCGGTTATGCCGGCATCGACGGCACCGGCATCCGGGTGGTGGTGATCGACACCGGCATCGATGCCAGCCACCCCTTCTTCAACGGCCGCATCGTCTACCAGTACGACTTTGCCGACCACGACGGCCTGGCCACCGACAACAACGGCCATGGCACCCATGTGGCCGGGGTGATCGCCGGCGCTGACCCGATGTTCGGCGGCGTCGCCCCGGGCGCCGATCTGATCGTGCTCAAGGTCTTTGGGGACGATGGCAATGGCTCGTTTGCCAGCCTGGAGCAGGCCTTGCAATGGGTGCTGGCCAATGCCGACGCCTACCGCATCGGCGTGGTCAACCTGTCGCTGGGCGACGGTGGCAACTGGACCGATGCCGCCAACCGCTACGGCCTGGGCGACGAGTTCGCGGCGCTGGCCGCGCGCAACATCATCAGCGTGGCCGCAGCCGGCAACAACTTCGCCAGCAGCAATGCGCTGGGCGTGGCCTACCCGGCCAACGACCCGGCGGTGCTGGCGGTGGGCGCTGTGTGGGCCGGTGATTTCGGCGGCCCCTGGCGCTTTGGCAACGGTGGCGTGGACGAGGCCACCGGCAGCGACCACATCGCCAGCTTCAGCCAGCGCGACCCCGACCAGACCGACATCTTTGCACCCGGCGCACGCCTGACATCGGCGGCCATCGGCGGCGGCGTGCGCACCATGCAGGGCACCAGCCAGTCGGCGGCCTATGTCTCGGGCGTGGCCGCACTGGCCCAGCAACTGGCCAAACAGCACCTGGGCCGCAGCCTGTCGGTGGCCGAGTTCCATGACCTGCTGGTCAGCACCGCGGTCACCATCAACGACGGTGACGACGAGCACGACAACGTGGCCAACACCGGCCTCAACTTCCCGCGCCTGGACGTCAAGCACCTGGCCGACGCCATCATGGCGATGGCCCCGGGCAGCGGCGGCGGTGGTGGCCAGCCCGGCACCAACCCGAGCCCCACCGGGCCGATAGCCGCCGGCCCCAGCCTGCCGGTGACGGTGGCCGCCGGCCAGCAAGTCAGCGGCGCCGACCTGGGCATGTTCCAGCTTGGTCAGGTGGGCGGCACCTTGTTTGACGACCGCAACGGCAACGGCAACCAGGACGCCGGTGAAGCCGGCATCGCGGGCGCCACGCTGTTCGTGGACGCCAACCACAACGGCAGCCTCGACGACGGCGAAGCCACTGTCACCACTGGCGCGGGCGGCCACTGGCAGTTGTCCAATCTGCGGCCCGGTAGCCTGAC
>JANLZT010000797.1:0-3060 GCA_031366465.1 Betaproteobacteria bacterium
CGCCCGCATCAAGCCCGAGCAGCCGGTGGAGATCACGCTGGACGCGCTGCCCGAGCTGCGCTTCCGGGGCAATGTCTCGCGCATCGTGCCCACGGTGGACCGGGCCAAGGCCACGGTGATGACCAAGATCCGCTTCGAAGCGCTGGACCCCCGCGTCCTGCCGGAGATGAGCGCCAAGGTGAGTTTCCTGTCGCGGCCGGCCAGCGCCGACGACCAGAAGCCGGTGATCGCGGTCAACCCCAAGGCGCTGACCGAGCGCGATGGCAAGAAGATCGTCTTCAAGATCAGCGGCGACACGCTGGTGGCGGTGCCGGTGACGCTGGGCCGCAAGATCGGTGACCTGCAGGAGCTGGCCGGCAGCGCGCTGATGGCCGGCGACAAGCTGGTGCTGGACCCGGTGGCGACACTGAAGGCCGGCGCCAAAGTCGTTGCCACGGCAAAATAGACGCGCGTTCGCGCTGGCGATCCGATGCCGGCTCTGGCGAAGGAGCATGTGATCGCGGCGGCACGAGGCTTGACTTCTCAACCGGCCTCATACCCAATCAATCGGTGAAAATCAACCGTAACCACCTCGACATGAACACTCTCAGCCCGCAGGATTCCTTTGATCACAGTTCCGACCCAGCGTTTCTGGCCTATTACAGCGAACAAAGCGCGTCGCCGGCCACGCTGGCGCGATTCCAACGAATCCGCGACAAATCGTTCAAGCTCATATCAGCGCGGCATGGAAATCTGACAAACCTCACGGTGCTGGACATTGGTTGTGGCGCGGGCACCCAGGCCAGGCTTTGGGCAGAGCAGGGACATCGGGTATTCGGCCTGGATGTGAACCAACCCCTTGTTGAGCTCGGTCGCAGGCGCGCCAATGAACTGGGGTTGATGATCGAGTTCGAGGTCGGCAGCGCGACGAAGCTGCCGTATGCCGATGCTTCGATGGATGTTTGCCTGATGCCCGAGTTGCTGGAGCACGTTGGTGACTGGCAGTCCTGTCTCAGTGAAGCCGTGCGGGTACTGAAGCCAGGCGGGATGCTCTACCTCAGCACCTCCAATGCGCTGTGCCCCAGGCAGCATGAGTTCAATCTCCCTCTCTACAGTTGGTATCCCGGATTCCTGAAGCGCCATTTTGAGCGCTTGGCTGTCACGACGCGCCCCGATATCGCCAACCACGCACGCTACCCGGCGGTCAACTGGTTCACGTTCTACGGGCTTCGCCGTCATCTCGGCGCCATGGGAATGCAGTGCCTGGACCGCTTTGATCTCATCGACACCAGCGACAAGAGCTTGGTTGAAAAAGCGCTTGTCAGCGCCGTCCTGAATTTCGCGCCACTGCGCTTTGCCGGACACATCATGACCCCGGGGACCAGCGTTTTCGGCTTCAAGCAAGCAAGCTGATTGCGTGGGGCACCGCAGTCTGGCCACTGTTGGCTGAATTTTGACTTTGCCAACCAGCCGCCAACCCTTGCTGGGCGCAAGCGGTGCCGGCTGTCGGTGCCGTACGAGCACGTCCCGGTATCCTCGGTCAGCTAGTGGCCGACTCCAACCGAGGCAACCCCACCCCGCAGCGGGCGGCAGGCAACATGGCGGGTAGCGACCGCTTCAGCAATGGGCACAGCCGGCGACAGCCGATCCGGCGTTCGCCTCGGTTTTCAAATGACTGAGCCTTTGCACACCGCGCCGCTGATCCGCATCCAGCACCTCAGCAAGGGCTATGTGCGCGGCGGCCAGGCCATCCCCGTGCTGCTCGACATCAACCTGGCGGTGGCCCAGGGTGAGTTCATCGCGCTGATGGGCCCCAGCGGCTCGGGCAAGAGCACCCTGCTCAACCTGATCGCCGGCATCGACAAGCCCAGCAGCGGCACGATAGAGATCGCCGGGGTGGACATTGCCAGCCTGGGCGAAGGCGCGCTGGCCGACTGGCGCGCCGCCAATGTCGGCTTCATCTTCCAGTTCTACAACCTGCTGCCGGTGCTCTCAGCCTTCGACAATGTCGAGCTGCCGCTGCTGCTGACCGGCTTGTCGGCCAGGCAACGCCGCCAGAGGGTGGCCGCCGTGCTCGACCTGGTGGGCCTGACCGACCGCGCCGACCACTACCCCGGTGAGCTGTCGGGCGGCCAGCAGCAGCGGGTGGCGATCGCCCGCGCGGTGGTGACCGACCCGCAGTTGATCGTCGCCGACGAGCCCACCGGCGACCTGGACCGCGCCACCGGCGGCGAGGTGCTGAGCCTGCTGGACCAACTGGTGCACGAGCTGGGCAAGACCATCGTGATGGTCACCCACGACCCCAAGGCCGCCGCCCGCGCCGGCCGCATGGTGCATCTGGAAAAAGGCGTGCTGGTGGATGAATCTGCGCCCACCCCCTGATCACATGTTCCTGCTCAAGCTGCTGCTGAAAAACGCCTTCCGGCACAAGCTGCGCACCGGCTTGACGATGGTGGGGCTGGTGGTGGCGATCTGCGCTTTTGGCCTGCTGCGCACCATCGTCGATGCCTGGTATGCGGGGGTGGAGGGCAGCAGCAGCACCCGGCTGGTGGTGCGCAGCAATATCTCGCTGACCTTTGCCCTGCCGCTCAACTATGCCCAGCGCCTGCGCGCGGTCGAAGGTGTGCAGCAGGTCAGCTGGGCCAACTGGTTTGGCGGCATCTACATCACCGAACGCAACTTCTTCCCGCAGTTTGCGGTGGAGCCCGCCAGCTACCTGGCGCTCTACCCCGAGTACCGCATCCCGGACGATCAAAAACTGGCCTTCTTCCGAGACCGCCAGGGCGCGGTGGTGGGCCGCAAGCTGGCCAACAAATTTGGCTGGAAGCTGGGCGACCCCATCCCCCTGCGCGGCACCATCTACCCCGGCACCTGGACCTTCACGCTGCGCGGCATCTGGGACGGCGCCGACGCCAAGACCGACGAGAGCCAGTTGCTCTTCCATTGGGGCCTGCTGAACGAGTCGGTGCGCCAGCGCGTCAAGGGCCGGGCCGATGCGGTGGGCGTCTACATCGCCGGCATTGACGAGCCCAACAACGCCGCACTGATCGCCCAGCGGGTGGACAGGCTGTTCGCCAACTC
>JANLZT010000801.1:0-5529 GCA_031366465.1 Betaproteobacteria bacterium
GGTCGGCCAGGGCTTGGAAGAAGGCCCGAACCAAAGGGTGGTGCAGCACCTCGGGCAAGGGAACGCTGTCCGCCAGGCCGGCCAGCTTGCGGCACTCGTCGGGCCTGGGGAAGATCAGCGCGCCCACATCGCCCTGGTTCAGGCCGGTGATCACCGCGTCCTGCACGCAGGGGTCGCCGGCCATGATGATCTTGGCGCGCAGCGGGCCCACGCTGACAAAGGTGCCGGTGGACAGCTTGAAGTCCTCGGCAGTGCGGCCGTCGAACATCAGGCCCAGCGATGGCTGCGCCGCGTCCACCCATTTGCCGGCGTCACCGGTGCGGTAGAAACCTTCGTCGTCGAAGGCCTCGCGGGTTTGATCGGGCGAGCGCCAGTAGCCCGGCATCACATTCGGGCCGCGGAAGCGGATCTCGGCCTTGTCACCGGTGGACGCATCCTTGACCAGCTTGACCTCCACCCCCGGCACCGGCAGGCCGATCCAGCCCGAGCGCACATGGGTGCCCACCGCAAAGGTGCAGGCCGGCGCGGTCTCGGTCATGCCTAAGCCGGTGATGATGCGCACCCGCTCGCCCACTGCGGCCTCGGCATGGGCATCGAGCTTGTCCCAGACCGGCTGGCTCAAACCCGCACCGGCAAACATCATGGCCTTGCAGCGCTTGAAGAGGGAGTCGCGCAGCAGCGTGTCGCTGTCCATCGCAAAGGCGATCTCTTCCAGACCCTTGGGCACATTGAAGTAGATGGTGGGCGAGATCTCGCGCAGGTTGCGCAGGGTCTGGGCGATGCCCTTGGGCGTGGGCTTGCCGTCGTCGACGTAGAGCGTGCCGCCGTTGTACAGCACGAGCCCCAAGTTGTGGTTGCCGCCGAAGGTGTGGTTCCAGGGCAGCCAATCCACCAGCACCGGCGGCTCGTCGGCCAGAAAACCCATGCACTGGCGCAATTGCTGCTGGTTGGCGCACAGCATGCGGTGGGTGTTGATCACGCCCTTGGGCGCCTTGGTGCTGCCCGAGGTGAACAGGAACTTGGCGATGGTGTCGGGGCCCACCGCCGCATGGGCCGCCGCCAGCGCCGGGCCAGGCTGGGCCAGCAGCAGGGCATCAAAGGCCCGCACATCGCGGCCGGCCAGCAGGCCGGCGGCCGCCACGGTGTCTGGATCTCCACCCGCCAGGCCGTCGGTCAGCACCAGCGTCACATCGGCCGGCACCACCGCAGCCATCGCCTTGGCATAGGCCGGGCCACTGGCAAACACCAGGCCAGGCGTCACTGTGCCCAGGATATGGCGCAGCTTGCCGTAGTCCTGCGAGATCAAGGAGTAGGCCGACGACACCGGCACATAGGGCACGCCGGCCCACATCGCAGCCAGCGCCAGCGTCAGGTATTCGATGTCGTTGTCCGACAGGATGGCCACCGGCCGTTCGGCCGACAGACCCAAATCCACCAGCACTTGCGCCACCGATTGCACCCGCTGCAGCATCTGCGCATAGCTGACGCGGCGCCACTCACCGGTCTTGTCGCGACGGGCTACCAGCGTGCGCTCAGGGGCCTCCTGGGCCCATTGCAGCAGGCTGTCGGTCAGGCGTTCGGGATACCACCTCAGGGCTTCGGTCGAGCGAATGATCTGGCTGCCATCGGCGCGGGTCTCGACCGTGGCATCGACACAGCCGCCGACGCTGGCATCGCGGTAGCGGGGCACGGCGCTCATGACTTGAGAACCTTGCCAGCGCGCCCTTCCAGAAAGGCGCGCAGCCGGGTCTGGGCCTCGGGCGTGCTCTCGGCCACTGCGGCCATCAGCGACTCGGTGAACAGGCCCTCGCTCTGCGATTGATCCGCGATGCGCGGCAGCGCATGCATCACCGCAAAGTTCGACATAGGCGCATTGGTGGCGATCTTCTCGGCCAGCGCGATGCCGCGTGCCAGGCCCTGGCCATCGGTTGCGCGGTAATTGACCAGGCCCATCTGCTGGCCCTCGTCGGCATCAAACACCCGGCCGGTGAGCATCAGATCAGTCATGCGGGCCACGCCGATCAACCGCGGGATGCGGGCTGACCCGCCGCCGCCCACGAAGATGCCGCGCTGGCCCTCGGGCAGGCCGAAATAGGCCGAATCCTCGGCCACCCGGATATGGCAGGCGGTGGCCAGCTCCAGCCCGCCGCCCACCACCGCGCCGTGCAGCACCGCCACCACCGGCACCCGGCCGAATTGGACGGCGTCAAACGCCGCATGCCACATGCGTGAATGCAGCACCGCGCCATGGATGTCGCGCTCCACCAGCTCGGCCAGGTCCAGCCCGGCGCAGAAATGCGCGCCCTCGCCGCTGATGACCACCGCCTTGGTGGCCTCGGGCAGGTTGATCATGCAGGTGTGGAGTTGCTGGATCAGGGTGTCGCTGATGGCATTGCGCTTGGCCGGCCGGTTCAGGCGAACATGGGTGACAGCGCCGGCCTGGGAGACCTGCAGCAGGTCCAAGCTGGCCAACAGGCCGGTGACAGGATCGAACAAGGTGGTCATGGGTGGGCCTTGAGAACTGGCGCCAATTTATTTCAATGTATGAACTTTAAACATAGGGCAAACCCTGATTTTTTGACGATTTTTCAGCGAGAAAATGCCGATCTTCCGCTACCGCACCTGATTTTTTACTTATCAATCTGAATCAATACCGAGGCCCGCATGAAGACTGAAGACCTGCTTGCGATCGACATCCACACCCACGCCGAGGTGTCGTGCTGGAACCCCTTCGACAACTACGGCGAGGAGTACGACCGCGCGGCTGACAAGTACTTCGGCTCCAACCGCCGGCCCACCATCGAGGAGACCATCGCCCATTACCGCGAGAAGAAGATCGGCCTGGTGATGTTCACGGTCGACAGTGAGTCGCAACTGGGCCGCCGCCGCATCCCCAACGAGGAGATCTGCGAGGCCGCCGCGAAGAACAGCGACATGATGGTGGCCTTTGCCAGCATCGACCCGCACAAAGGCAAGCTGGGCGCCCGCGAGGCGCGCCGGCTGATCGAATCCCACGGCGTCAAGGGCTTCAAGTTCCATCCCACGGTGCAGGGATTCATGCCCTATGACCGGATGGCCTGGCCGCTCTACGAGGTGATCGCCGAGTACAAGCTGCCGGCGATTTTCCACAGCGGGCACTCAGGCATCGGCAGCGGCATGCGCTGCGGCGGGGGTTTGAGGCTGCAGAACAGCAACCCGATGCTGTTGGAGGATGTGGCCATCGACTTCCCCGACATCCAGATCGTCATCGCCCACCCCAGCTGGCCCTGGCAGGACGAGGCCCTGAGCCTGGCGCTGCACAAGCCGAATGTCTGGATCGACCTGTCGGGCTGGAGCCCCAAGTACTTCCCGGCCCAGTTAGTGCAGTACGCCAACACCCTGCTCAAAGACCGGATGCTGTTTGGCAGCGACTACCCGCTGATCACGCCCGAGCGCTGGATGAAGGATTTCGACGAGGCCGGCTTCAAGGACAAGGTCAAGCCGCTGATCCTGAAAGACAACGCGATGCGCTTGCTGGGCTACACCCAGGCCACCGCTTGATGGGCGCTTGGGCCCGGTCAAGCCACCAGGTAGACGCTGATGCGCACCGTATTGCGCGCCGGTTTGAGGCTCTCCAACGTGCCCACAAACACCCGCCGGCCCAGCCAGGCATGCGGCCCGTCGGGCGCGCTGATGCGCACGCTGGACCGGGCGTAGCGCCCGGCCGGCGCGGCCTCGTCGATCAGCACCTTGTTGTGCACGGTGAGCACCGCGCCATCGTCGGTCTGCATCTCGTAGAGCGCGTCCAGCTCTTTGACGCCATCGGGCCGCAGCCATTGGCGGTCCGCACCGCCAGCCAGCACCCGGCCACGCAGGCGCGGCCCTGCAAAGCTGCCGCCCAGGATGTCGATGATGTAGCGGTGGCCGCCGCCGCTGGCGCCCAGGTCGCGGCGCTCGGCGATATCGACCTCGGCCCATAGATCAGTTCAAGGGCAGGTGCGGTCCCGGAAGGCTCCGGTGTCGGTGCACGGACTGGCCGGCATGAAAAACCCCCGCACCGGGCTGCTTTGCGCAGCCAATGCGGGGGTTGATATGGCGTCCCCTAGGGGATTCGAACCCCTGTAATCACCGTGAAAGGGTGGTGTCCTAGGCCTCTAGACGAAGGGGACTTGAAACTGTGTTGCCACTGTGTGGTGTTTATGTCAAATACCACTGATCGACTTGAACAACGCCACCGAGAAAACTTGGTGGAGGTAAACGGGATCGAACCGATGACCTCTTGCATGCCATGCAAGCGCTCTCCCAGCTGAGCTATACCCCCATTGATCGATTGCTTCCTTTATGGTCGCAATGCATCAATTGCTGTTCAAGGCAGTCAATGACTATAGCACATCGATCAAAGCTGTTGCAATCGGTTGAGCACGGTCTGGCGATCAAACAAGGCCAGCACAGCGTCCACCGACGGCGTCTGCGTACGGCCACACACCAGCAGGCGCAGCGGCAAGGCCAAAGCCGGCATCTTGAGCTGATGCTCGGCCAAAGTATCTTTGATGGCCTGGGCGATGGACGACCTGTCCCAGACCGCGCTGGCCAGGTGAACGCGCAACGCCGCCAGCGCCGGGCGCGCCGCATCGGTCAAGTGGGCAGCCAACTCGTGTGCTGGCGGCTGCACCGGCGCAAAGTACATCTGCAGCCAGTCGGCCAACTCGACAGTGGTGCTGCAGCGGTCTTTGTAGAGCGCGCACATCGCTGCCAGGCGCGCGTCGGCCTCCACTGCCATGCCGTGCGCGGCCAACTGGGCCGCCACCAGCCTGGCCAGGCGCCCGTCGTCTGCGGCCTTCAGGTGTTGGGCGTTCACCCAGGCCAGCTTGGCCGGGTCCCACTGCGCCGGGCTCTTGGCCAGGTGGCTGCCGTCGAACCACTGCACCATCTGCGCGGCGCTGAAAATCTCTTCGTCGCCGTGGCTCCAGCCCAGGCGGGCCAGGTAGTTGAGCATCGCCTCGGGCAGGTAGCCGGCGTCCTGGTAGGCGGTGACGCTGACCGCGCCGCGCCGCTTGGACAGCTTCTGGCCGTCGTCGCCCAGGATGATCGGGCAATGGCCGAAGCGCGGCAGCGGCGCGCCCAGGGCCTCGAAGATATTGATCTGCCAGGGTGTGTTGTTGATGTGCTCGTCACCACGGAAGACATGGCTGATGGCCATGTCCCAGTCGTCCACCACCACCGCAAAGTTGTAGGTGGGCACGCCCAAAGCACCCACCGGCGCACCCTCGGGCGGCGGCCGCAGGATGATGAGATCGTCGATCTCGGCATTGGCAATGCTGATGCGGCCCTTGACCAGATCGTCCCAGCTGACGATGCCGTCCACCGGATTGGCAAAGCGCACCACCGGTTGCAGGCCCTCAGGCACGCGCGGCAGTGCCTTGCCCGGCGCTGGCCGCCAACGGCCGTCGTAATGGGTTTTTTCGCCGCGTGCACGTTGAGCCTCGCGCATCGCGTCCAGCTCAGTCGGCGAGCACCAGCAGCGGTAGGCGCTGCCGACGGCCAGCATCT
>JANLZT010000826.1:0-1703 GCA_031366465.1 Betaproteobacteria bacterium
GCGCCGCAGGCCCCGTCGAACAGGCGCTGGGCCGGACCGGGCAGCAGCGTGGCCTGGGCCTGGGCCTGGGCCGAAGCCGCCAAACCGGCCGCCTGATGGCCGTCCACAGGCTGCAAGGCCACCAGGTAATGCGCTATCGCCGCCACATCGGCCAGGGGCACGCTGGCCAGTTGCTGCACCACACCGGCCATCGGGCCACCGGCGATGCCGTGCTCGGCGTGCTGGCCCTGGCGCAAATACTGCACCAGCGCGGCCTCGGTCCAGGCCACGGGCGAGCGGCTGAGCGCGCCCAATGCCGGCGCCTCCCAGGCGTCGGCCACCGCCCCGCCCAGGTAGGCCTGCTGGCGGCGCTCGGCGCCCAGCGCGTCGCGCGGGGTGTGGCAGGCACCGCAATGGCCCAGTCCGTTGACCAGGTAGGCGCCACGCGCCCATTGGGCGGGGTCGGCCGTCAAGGCTGGCGCTGCGGCCAGTGCCACAGGCAAGGGGCCAGGCTGCAGGTACAGCGCATTCCACAAGCCCATCAAGGGCCGCAGATTGAAGGGGAAGTCCAGCCGGGTCTCGGGCACCCCCTGGGCCACCGCCGGCTGTGCCATCAGCCAGGCGTAGAGGGCGGTCAGGTCACTGTCGTTGACCTGGCTGAATGCGGTGTAGGGGAAGGCCGGATAGAGCCGGTGGCCATCGCGCGAGAGCCCCAAGCGCATCGCCCGCTGGAAGGCTGAGAACGACCACAGCCCGATGCCGGTGGCGGCATCGGGCGTGAGGTTGGTGGCGTACACCGTGCCGAAGGGCGTGGCCAGCGCCCGGCCGCCGGCATTGGCCGCGCCGCCGTCGGCGGTGTGACAGCCCACGCAGTTGCCCAGCGCCGCCAGCACCCGGCCGCGCTCAAGCGCGTCGGCGCTGTACAGGCCGGCCGGGCTGGCCAGCACCGGGGCTATCGCCCGCTGCCCGCCCAGCAGGGCCGCGCCCAGGCCGACCAGCGCTCCTAGCAGCGCGACGGCCACAGCCCACGGACGGCGGCGCCGGGTTTGCGGATCGGCGGCCAAAGCCGGGGCCCTGCGCGGAGCAAGCAGTGGCGCGACGGCTGGCAAAGGCTGGCCAGCGCCTGCGGGCTGGGCGGCCAGCGCCGACTGCCCGTCGCCCGCCAGGCCCAACGCGGCGCGCACCACCTCGGGGGTGAAGGGCGGCTGGCGAAAACGCACCCCGGTGGCATCGAAGATGGCATTGGCAATCGCCGCCGTGCCGGGCACCGAGGCCGACTCCCCCACCCCCAGCGCGGGCTCACCGGGCCGTGGCATCAACAGCACATCGACCACCGGCACCTCACTGAACCGCAGGATGGGGTAGCTGCCCCAATCTCGGCTGGCGGCCGTTTGCAGCAGCGGATCGATGCGCAATTGCTCCTTCATCGCCCGGCTGGTGGTCTGCAGCACATTGCCATGCACCTGCTGGCGCACGCCCAGCGGGTTGATCATCAGGCCGGCGTCCTGGCCCACCACCACCCGGCTGACATGGACCTCACCGGTGCGCGCATTGACCTGGACATCGGCCACCCAGGCCGCCCAGGCCGCACCAAACCCGGGGAACTTGCTGTGGCTGTAGCGTGCATAGGCAAAGCCCTGGCCGGGCAGCCAGGCGTCGCCCTGGGCATCTGCCGGCAATGCGGGCTGGCCTTGGGGCGCGCTGTGCGGCCGCCAGCCGGCGCG
>JANLZT010000829.1:0-3633 GCA_031366465.1 Betaproteobacteria bacterium
CCCGCGCCACCACCGGCCGGGTTTGCCGCGCCGCGCAGGCGCTGGCAGGCGGCGTGTGGCCATGAAGCGCAGCCTGCTGCGCCGGGTGGCGCAATGCCTGGCCGGGGTGCTGCTGCTGGCGCAACTGGCGATTGCCTCGTATGCCTGCCCAGGCGTGGCCGCCGCGCTGGCCGCTGGCGCGCCGCAGCCTGCCGCCAGCGTCGCCCAGGCCATGGCGGTGGCGATGCCCGATTGCAGCCAGATGGCCGGCGGGCTCGACCCAGGCTCGCCCAATCTGTGCGCCGAGCACTGCAAATACGGCCAACAGAGCGACCAGGCGCCGACGCTGGTGGTGCCGGCAGGGCTGATGACGGTGCTCTACATCACGCCGCCAGCGCCACTGCTGGCCTTGCCGGGGGCCGCCACGGCCACCGGGGATGCGCGGCTGGCGGCGCCGCCGCCGCACGCCCTCCTGCACTGCGTGCTGCGGGTCTGATCGGCCGCGCCGCCTTGCGCGCCTGGCCTGATTGGTCGGATTGGCCTGGGTTGCCGCGCTGACGCAGCGCTGGGTCGGGCGCCTGCCCACGAGCCTGCGCTCGCTGCGGCCGGCCCGGCCCGCCAGCCACCAGCCCCTGCTTTTTGTCTGGAGATCCCGTGATGATCCATGCCCTATCGCCGGCCGCCGTGCCGGCCGGCCGGCCGCTGCGCCCTTGGGCCCCGGCGCTGCTGGCCCTGTGTGTCGCCATCCTCAGCCCGATCAGCCTGGCCCAGGCCCCGGCCCAGGCTCCCGCAACCCTGAGCCTGGCCCAAGCGCTGCGTCTGGCAGAGGACCGATCAAGCCAACTCACGGCCCAGGACGCAGCGGCTGCCGGCGCCCGCGAGATGGCCATCGCCGCCGGGCAGAGGCCTGACCCGACGCTGAAAATCGGCCTGTCCAGCCTGCCCGTCAACGGCCCCGATGCGCTGACCCTGACCCGCGACTCGTTCACGATGCTGTCGGTGGGTGTGATGCAGGAGCTGACCCGCGCTGACAAGCTGCAGGCCCGCGCCGCGCGCTTTGAGCGCGAGGCCGAGGCGGCATTGGCCGGCCGGGCCCTGGCGCTGGCCAATTTGCGGCGTGACACCGCGCTGGCCTGGCTGGACCGCCATTTCCAGCAGCGCTGGCGCGATCTGCTGCAGCAGCAGCGCGCCGAGACCGCGCTGCAGATCGACGCCGCCGAGGCCGCGTTCCGGGGCGGGGGGGTCGGGCGCGGCGCGCTGGCCGACGTGTTTGCGGCCCGCCAGGCGCTGGCCCAGGTCGATGACCGCCTGCGCCAGCTCGACCAGCAGGTGGCCGCCGCCCAGACCCGGTTGACCCGCTGGGTGGGGCCGGCCGCCGAACAGGCGCTGGCCCCGCCACCGGCGCTGGATGTGCTGCGGCTGGCCAGTGGCCCGCTGGAGGCGCGGCTCGACCATCACCCGCAACTCGGCCTGATCGCCAGCCAGCAGGCGCTGGCGTTGGCCGACGCGCAGATCGCCAGGGCCGCCCAGCGCGCCGACTGGAGCCTGGAGCTGAGCTACAGCCAGCGCGGCCCGGCCTTCTCGAACATGCTGTCGATCAACCTGGCGATCCCGCTGCGCTGGGACCCCGGCCAGCGCCAGGACCGTGAGTTGGCGGCCCGGCTGGCGACCGTGGCGCAACTGCGCGCCCAGCGCGAGGAAGCCCAGCGCGAGCACCTGGCCGAGGCGCGCGGCTGGCTGCAGCAATGGCAGGGCCAACGCGGCCGGCTGGCGTTTCACGACAGCGTGCTGATCCCGCTGGCGGCCCAGCGCAGCCAGGCCGCAGTCGCCGCCTACCGAGGCGGGGGCGGGGCCTTGCCGATGGTGCTGGACGCGCGGCGCGGCGAGATCGATGCCCAGATCGAGCGCCTGCGGCTGGAGATGGACAGCGCCGTGCTGTGGGCCCAGCTTGAATTTCTGACCACCGCTGACCCCACCCACCCCCAGGAGACCGCGCCATGACCCGCAAACCCGTGTTGATCGGCCTGGGGGCCCTGGCCGGCGCCGGCCTGTTGGCAGTGGCCGGCTATGCGCTCTACGCCACCGGCATGAACCAGGGCATGGCCATGGGCGGCGGCAGCGGCGCGGCGCCTGCCGCGTCTGGCGCCGAAACCCTGCCGCAAAGCATCGCCCAAGGCGAGGCGGCCACCCGGCGCCACATCAGCAGCGGACTCAAGGCCGGTGAGATCGACCCGGTCACCGGCCGAAAAATCCTCTACTACCACGACCCGATGGTGCCGGGCAACAAGTTCGACAAACCGGCCAAGTCGCCCTTCATGGACATGATGTTGGTGCCGGTGTATGCCGACAGCGGCAATGGCGCCGATGGCAGCCAGGTCTCGGTCAGCCCGCGCATCCAGCAGAACCTGGGCCTGCGCACGGCTGACGTGGTGATGGGCAAGTTGTCGCCCCAGGTCAGCGCGGTCGGCAGCATTGCCTGGAACGAGCGCGAGCAGGGCCTGGTGCAGGCCCGCGCCACCGGCTTCGTTGAGCGCCTGCTGGTGCGCGCCACGCTGGACCGGGTGGCCAAAGGCCAGCCGCTGGCCGAGTTGTACCTGCCGGACTGGACGGCGGCGCAGGAGGAGTTCCTGGCGCTGCGGCGCATGCCGGGTGATGGCCTGGCGGCGCTGGTCGACAGCGCGCGCCAGCGAATGCGCCAAGCCGGCATGGACGAGGCCTTGATCGCGCGGGTGGCCAGCACCGGCCAAGCCCAGCCGCGCATCACGCTGGTGGCACCGATTGGTGGCGTGCTGACTGAGCTGCTGGCGCGTGAGGGCATGACGGTGATGGCGGGCAGCACGCTGTTCCGAATCAACGGCACGGCCAGCGTCTGGGCCCATGCCGAGGTGCCTGAGAGCCTGGCCGCACTGCTGCGGCCCGGTGCCAGCGTGCAGGCCAGCAGCCCGGCGCTGCCTGGCAGCCGTTTCAGCGGCCGGCTGCAGGCGCTGCTGCCCGAGGTCAATGCCAGCACCCGCACCCGCAAGGCCCGCCTTGAGCTGGCCAACCCTGACGGCCGCCTGGTGCCGGGCATGTTTGTGCAGATGCAGTTCACCGACCTGCTGGCCGAGCCGGCGCTGCTGGTGCCCAGCGAGGCTCTCATCCAGACCGGCCGGCGCACGGTGGTGCTGCTGGCCGAGGCCCAGGGCCGCTTCCGCCCGGTGGATGTCGAGACCGGCCGCGAGAGCGCCGGCCAGACCGAGATCCGGCGCGGCCTGCAGGCCGGCCAGCGGGTGGTGGTGTCGTCGCAGTTCTTGATCGACTCCGAAGCCAGCCTGCAGGGCATCGAGGCCCGGCTGAACGCGGCGCCGGTGGAGGGGCCGGCCGGCCCCTCAACGCCCGCAAGCGCCGGAGGCAAACCGTGATCGCCGCGCTGATCCGCTGGTCGATAGCCAACCGCCTGCTGGTGCTGCTGGCCACGCTGATGCTCAGTGCCTGGGGCGTGGTCTCGCTGTTGCGCACGCCGCTGGACGCGCTGCCCGATTTGTCGGACGTGCAGGTGATCATCCGCACCAGCTACCCCGGCCAGGCGCCGCGCCTCGTCGAGAACCAGATCACCTACCCGCTGGCCACGACCATGCTGTCGGTGCCGGGTGCCAAGACGGTGCGCGGCTATTC
>JANLZT010000021.1:0-2266 GCA_031366465.1 Betaproteobacteria bacterium
GCCGTGACGGTGTAGCGCGCCTTGAGCCGGGTCAGCGCATGGCCGTAGGCCAGCCGGCCCTGGTGCTGCATCTGGCCCACCACGATGCCGGGGTGCACACCCAGCGCGCGGGCAAAAGCCTCGATGCTGGCTTGGGTGGCGGGCAGGGCTTTCAGTTCGGCCTGCCGGGTGCGGGGCACCAGCACGTCGGTGGCAAAGCGGTTGGCTTCTTGCTCAACAGGCGAATCGACGGTATCGCCAGACGAGGCGTCGTCCAGAAACACAGCGCGTGTGGGGTGCTTGAGCACATGCGCCACCTCATGAAAAAAACTGAACCAAAACCCGTCATTCCACTTGCCAAGCAGTGACAGCTGGATCAAGGGCTTGCCGCCCACCCAACGGGCCACGCCCGAGACATGCGTGCCCGGCAGCGCCGGCACCAAGACCAAGGCCACGCCCGCCTGGGCGCACAGGCGCGTCAACTGCGGCGCAATGGCCTCAGCGGGCTGCAGGCTCAAAGCCCGCATGGCCGGCAGTGCGGCCTCAAGCGTCCCAGCGTCGTAGGCGGCCGTCTGCAGCCGGCCAGCCGCCAGCTCACCCATGCGCAGCCAGGCAGTGATGGCCGCCACATCCGTCTGCTTGTCGGGCTTGGCGCGACGGAACTGGGCTTGCAACGCGTCGTATTGCGCCGACCAGCCTTCCGGCGACGCCACCCCAAAAAAGCGCAGCATGGGCTCTACCAACTGCTCGGTAAACGTGGCGCTCAGGCGGCCAGCAGGCAGTACGCCAGCGTCTTGCAAGGCCTTGAGCGGGAAGCGCAACAGCCAAGGCAAATGCGCCTTCTGGGTTGACGCGGCACGCTCACGAGCCAGGAACTCGCGGTAACGCGCCTCACGCGCCAGCCAGAAATGTGCTGGCACTTCAAGCACACGCTCCAGTTCGAGCGCGGTGTCTTCGGTGATTTCTTTCTTGCCGGCCACGATCTCGTTCACGGCCTGGGCAGGGCGGCCCAGGCGGCGCGCCAACTCAGCCTGACTGAGCGCGCGTTCTTCCATCAGGTCGCGCAGGGTGTCACCGGGCGGCGTCACCTCGCGCGCGGTGTAGCGGAGCAGGTTTTCAGTCATGGTAGTCCACCACTTCGAGTACGGTCACTTGGTCGATGGCACGCCAGTCGATGCCGCCGTCGGGCTTGGCGGGCGGTGGCTGGCGTGCGGGGGTGACGATGAGCCGCAGGCCACCGGCCAGCCGGCAAGAAAACTGGCCTTTGCGCCCGCCGGTCAATTCTTCCCAGTGCCCCGGCAGGTGGCGCATGTCGTCCATGCTTTGCGCGGCATCCAGGTCATCCAGCCGGCCTTTCAGCTTGCCGGCACAGGGCTCACCAAAGCGCTTTTTGCGTTCGGCAGGTGACTCGCAGGTCTTCTTGAGCCGCTCCGTTGCAAAGCTGACTTCCATACTTTTGATTCACCCCTTGGGTGAACTACTATAACCGACACCGGTCCCCACCTTGATGCCGAGGCAAGAGAAACAAAAGGGCCTAAGCCCCTTTTGTGACGCAAGGCGTTCGCGGCTGTTTACGCCTACTCAATGGCCTTGACCATGTCCTCCACCACCTTCTTGGCGTCACCAAACACCATCATGGTCTTGTCCAGGTAGAACAGCTCGTTGTCCAGGCCGGCATAGCCTGCGGCCATGCTGCGCTTGTTGACGATGATGGTCTTGGCCTTGTAGGCCTCCAGGATGGGCATACCGTAGATCGCGCTGCCCTTGATGTGGGCGGCAGGGTTCACCACGTCGTTGGCGCCCAGGATGATGGCCACATCGGCCTGGCCAAATTCACCGTTGATGTCCTCCATCTCAAACACCTGGTCGTAGGGCACCTCGGCCTCGGCCAGCAGCACATTCATGTGGCCGGGCATGCGGCCGGCCACCGGGTGGATGGCGTATTTGACGGTGATGCCGCGCTCGGTGAGCTTGGCCGCCAGCTCCTTGACGGCATGCTGGGCCCGCGCCACTGCCAGGCCGTAACCGGGCACGATGATCACCGTCTCGGCATTGCCCAGCACAAAGGCGGCGTCGTCCGCGCTGCCGCTCTTGACCGGGCGCTGCACCGCGCCGCCGGCCACTGCGGTGGTGGCCTCGCCGCCAAAGCCGCCCAGGATCACGTTGAAGAAGCTGCGGTTCATCGCCTTGCACATGATGTAGCTCAGGATCGCACCGGACGACCCGACCAGGCTGCCGGCCACGATCAACATCGCGTTGTTCAGGCTGAAGCCGATGCCCGCCGCAG
>JANLZT010000042.1:0-10507 GCA_031366465.1 Betaproteobacteria bacterium
CACCTGGCGGCCGGCCGGGTGCCCGAGGGCGCCACGGTGGAGCGCGCAGTCCCCACCAGCCTGTCGAGCAATGGCGTGTTGCAGCTCGACCTGCAGTCCAACGATTACGCCACCGCCCGCGCGGTGGCCCGGGCCATCAACGTGGCCAAGGGCCCAGGCACCGCCCAGCCCATCGACGGCCGGGTGGTGCAGGTGCGCATGCCGGCACTGGCCCAGGACCATGTCGGCTTTCTGGCCGACATCGAGAACCTGGCGGTGGCGCTGGAAAAACCCGCCGCCCGGGTGGTGCTGAACGCCCGCACCGGGTCGGTGGTGATGAACGAGGCGGTCACGCTGGGCAGTTGCGCGGTGGCCCATGGCGCGCTCACCGTCACGGTCAATGCCACCCCGGTGGTCAGCCAGCCCAGCCCGCTCAGCCAGGGCCAGACGGTGCAGGCCGAGAAGACCGACATCGCCATCACCCAGCAGGGCGGGGCGTTGATGCAGTTGCCGGCTGGCGCCAAGCTGGCCGACGTGGTGCGGGCCCTCAACTCGCTGGGCGCCACGCCGCAAGACCTGCTGGCGATCCTGCAGGCGCTCAAAAGTGCCGGCGCCCTGCATGCCGAGCTGGAGGTGATCTGACATGGCGGCTATCAACACCTCGATCAACGGCAAGCTGGCCAGCGATTCGCGCGGGCTGGACGGCCTGCGCAGCGGCGCCAGGCAAGACCCGCAGACGGCTGCCCGCGAGGCCGCCAAGGCCTTCGAGTCGTTGTTCATGAACGAGATGCTCAAAAGCATGCGGGCGGCCACTGACTCGGCCGGGCTGATGGACAACGCTGGCACCAAGCTGGGCACCGAGCTGCTGGACGCCCAACTGGCCAACAAGATGGTGGGCGGCCCGGGCAGTTTGTCGGAGGTGATCGCCCGCCAGCTGGAGCGCCAGATGGGCCTGAGCCCGGGCCCGGTGCCCGCCAGCAGCGGCGCCAACACCAGCCTGCCGGTGGTCAGCGATGCAAAGTCCAGCCCCCATATCCCCGAGAAAAGCGCGGCCGGCTTTGTGCAGCAGCACAGCCGCTCGGCCCAGGCCGCAGCGGCGGCCACCGGCATCCCCGCCAACTTCATGCTGGCCCAGGCCGCGCTGGAGACCGGTTGGGGCAAGCGCGAGATCATCGGCGCCGACGGCTCGGCCAGCCACAACCTGTTTGGCATCAAGGCCGGCGCCGGCTGGACCGGCCCGACCGTGGAGGTCAGCACCACCGAATACCTGGCCGGCCGGCCGCAAAAAGTGATTCAGCGTTTCCGCGCTTATGCCAGCGAGGCTGAATCGTTTGCCGACTACGCCCGGCTGATGAGCAACAGCCCGCGCTACGCCGCAGTCACTGCCGCCGGTGGCGACGCCAAGGCCTTTGCCAGCGGCCTGCAAAAGGCCGGCTATGCCACCGACCCGGCCTATGCCAGCAAGCTGGGCAAGGTGATAGCGACCACGCTGCGGCTGCAGCGCGCGGTGGCATGACCCCCCCCCGAAGCACCTTTGGCGCTCCCCCCAGGAGGCGCCGCCAGTGGCCCGGCAGAGCCGGATCCACGGCGTCTGCTGGGTCTCGCCGGATTCGTTCGGCGAGGGTGTCGTTGCTGCGGCGTGAAGAAGTGACATGAGCGCCTTCTCCTTGATGTCGCTGGGCTCACGGGCGGTCAACGCCGCCTATGCCCAGCTGCAGTCCACCGGCAACAACATCGCCAACGCCAACACCAAGGGCTACTCGCGCCAGCAGGCCATGCTGGCCACCAACAGCGCCGAGCTCACCGGCTCGGGCTACCTGGGCCGTGGCGTGACAGTGACCACCGTCACCCGGGCCTCGAACATGTTCATGGCCCAGCAAGGCGTGGCCACCGCCAGCGCGGCCGCCGCCGACAGCGTGCGGCGCGACCGCCTGTCGCAACTGGAGAAGGTGTTTGCCGGTGGCCAGGCCGGCCTGGGCCATGCCGCCACGCAGATCTTCAACGCCTTTGCCGACCTGGCCGCAGTGCCCACCGACCTGGCCGCGCGCCAGGCGGTGCTGGCCCGGCTGGAAGACTTTGCCACGCTGGCGCGCTCATCGTCAGGCCAGATCGAGGCCCTGCAGGACAGCGTCAGCCACGACGTGACCGGCGCGGTGGCCGAGGTCAACACGATGGCCGGCGCGCTGGCCAAGCTCAACACCAGCATCCAGAAGGCCGGCGCCGAGGGCCATTCGCCCAACGACCTGCTGGACCAGCGCGACCAGCTCATCAAGCAGATCGGCGAGAAGCTACAACTGCAGGTCTACATCAGCCCGGACGACACCGCCAGCCTGTTTGTCGGCAGTGGCCAGACCTTGGTGCTGGGCAGTGTGTCGCACGCCGTGCTGGCCGCCGCCGATGCCAACGACCCGACCCGCGTGCGCCTGGGCATCGACCAGGGCGGCCTGACCGCCGACATGAGCATCCAGGACGTGGGCGACGGCCAGATCGGCGGCCTGCTCGATTTCCAGGGCCAGGCCCTGGCCGATGCCCGCAATCGGCTGGGCCAACTGGTGGCCGGCCTGGCCGGCGCCGTCAACCGCCAGCAGGGCCTGGGCCTGGACCTGCAAGGCCAGGCCGGCGGCCCGCTGTTCGGCCTCAAAGGCCCGCAGGCCTTGCCGGCCGGCGGCAATTTGAAGGATGGCGACGGCCACTACCTGGCCAGCGTCAACCTGACGCTGAGCGACCCGGCCAGTCTGCGGGCCAGCGAGTACCAGTTGCAGGCCGACCCTGCCAGCAGCGGCCAGTACCAGGTCACCCGGCTGTCGGATGGCCAGGTCTTCCAGCCGGTGGCCGACGGCCAGCAGATCGATGGCTTGACCATCCACATCGGGCCGACCGCGCCGCTGCCGGGTGAGTCCTTCCGCCTCAAGCCGGTGTCGGCGGCGGCGGGGGATCTGAGCGTGCTGCTCAAGAACCCGCGCGGCGTGGCTGCGGCCAGCCCGGTGGTCGCCACCGCAGCGCCCGGCAACGCCGGCACCCTCAGCGTGCGCTCGGTGGCGGCGGTGGCGGCACCGGCAGCGGCCTACCAGGCACTCAAGCTGAGCTTTGTCGATGACCAGGGCGGCTACCAGATCCACGACGGCGCCAACCGCTTGCTGGCCAGCGGCAGCTTTGCGGCCGGCCAGGCCTTGGTCTATGACGGCATCGAGCTGTCGATGTCGGGCCTGGCCCGCGCTGGCGACCAGGTGCAGATCGTGCCCACCGTCTTCCCGGCGGCCAGCAATGGCAATGCCTTGCGTTTTGACAACCTGGCCAGCCTGGCCCTGATCGATGGCCAGACGGTGGCCGACGCCCATGCCAGCACCCTGTCGGCGCTGGGCGTGCAGTTGCAGGGCGCCAACGCGGCGGCCGACACCAGCACGGCGGTGGCGGCCCGGGCCGCAGCCGACCTGTCGGGCCAGGTGGGCGTCAACCTCGACGAGGAGGCGGCCCGGCTGATCCAGTACCAGCAGGCCTACCAGGCCTCGGCCAAGGTCTTGCAGACGGCCCAGAGCCTGCTCGACACCCTCCTCAACATCCTGCGCTGACCCTGACCGAGGCCTGCCATGCGCGTGTCCACCGCCTACCGCTACCAGACCACCGTTGACAACCTGCAGCGGCGCCAGCGCGATATGAGCCAGGCGCAGATGCAGATGACCAACGGCAAGCGCATCAACCGGCCCAGCGACGACCCGACCGGCGCCGCCCGGGCCGAGCGGGCCTACATCAGCCAGCAGCGCATCGCCAGCGAGCAGCGCTCGGTCAATGCCAGCCGCAATGCCATGGTGCTGGCCGAGTCCGCGCTGGGCCAGGCCGGTGAGCTGCTGCAAGTCGCCCGAGAGACCGTGGTGGCCTCGGGCAATGGCAGCTACAGCCCGGCCGAGCGGGCGGCCCAGGGCGCGCGCCTGCAGCAGGTGCGCGACCAGTTGCTGGCGCTGGCCAACCAGGGCGACGGTGCCGGTGGCTATCTGTTTGGTGGCCAGGGCGCCACCGCCATCCCTTTCCTCGACACCCGGGTGGGGGTGCTGGCAGCGGCCACCGGTGGACAGTCCCAGGTATCGACCCACGAGCAGATGCCGGTCAACCTGGACGGCGCCGCGATCTGGCTAGGCGTGGCGAGCGGCAACGGGGTGTTTGTGACCGGCGCCGATGCCGCCAACACCGGCAGCGGCTGGGCCGATGCCGGCAGCGTCACCGACCCCGCCGCGCTGACCGGCGCGCACTACCAGATCACGATTGCCGGCAGCGGCGCCGCCAGCCGCTACACGGTGCTCAAAGACGGGCTGGCGACGCCCCAAGCCGGCCTGGCCTTTGTGCCGGGCGGGGCGATCACGGTGGACGGCCTGTCGCTGCACATCGTGGGCCAGCCGGCTGCGGGCGACCAGTTCACGGTCGAGCCCTCGGCCGCCGACCTGGACGCCTTTGCCGCACTCGACCGCGCGATCGGTGTGCTCAAAGACCCGGGCGCCAACGCCGGCCACATCGGCCAGGCCGTCAACAGCGGCCTGCGCGATCTTGACGCGGTGATGGGCCGGATGCAGGCCGCCCGTGCCGAGGCCGGCAGTGCGCTGACCCGGCTGGACTCGATCGACAACCGCAACCAGGACCGCACGCTGTGGGCCAAGTCGGTGCAGTCCGACGCCGAGGACCTGAACATGGTGCAGGCCATCAGCGATTTTCAGAACCAGCAGACCAGCTACCAGGCGGCGCTGCAAAGCTATGCTTCGGTGCAGCGCCTGTCGCTGTTTGACTACATCAAGTAACAGCGCCGCTGTCTGGCCGCTGCCAAGCCCCGCCAATCCCCGCCAAGCCCGCCCCCAGCCGTCATCGCCCTCCATGGCCCGCCCAAGCTCCCCACTTTGCCGCCCCCTCCCGGTGCCTACCCGATGATCGATCACCCCGTGCTGGGCCAGGTGGTGCTGGGCTATTCACCGATGATCGACCGCCACCGCACCATCACCGCGCTGCGGCTGACGATCTTCCCGATGCGGCCCGACGCGCCGCCGGACGCCGACGAGCTGGTGGCCGTGCTGGCCCAGGCCTGGCCCGACGGCGCCGGCCGCATCTCGCTCAATGTGGTGGGCGAGCCGCTGCTGGAGCGCCTGCTGCTGGCCAGCCTGCCGCCCAACCTGATGCTGGAGGTGCCGGCCTTCATGGCCGCCAACCCGCTGCACGGCCCGGCGCTGCGCGCGCTCCATCAGCGCGGCACCAGCCTGTTGGTCAAGGGCCGGCCCAGCCTGCCCTTGCCCAAGGAGGTGCTGGACGCCTGCGCCTACTCGATCATCGACCTGGCCGACGAGCGCCGTGACGGCCTGCCGCCGCCTGGTGGCGTCAGCCGCAATTTGCCCCATGTGCAGGCCGGTGTGCGCAGCCTGGCCGAGATGGCCGAGGCCTTTGGGCGCGGCGCCATCGCGGTGGTGGGCTGGCCCATCGACGACGTGGCGCCGCCGCGCGCCGGTGGCCAGCGTGCAGCCCAGCCCGAGATGCAGACCATCGTCGAGCTGATCAACCGGGCGGACCGCCACGAGCCGATTGAGCGGCTGGAGGCGGTGATGAAAAACGACCCGACCCTGGCCTTCAAGCTGCTGCGCTACATCAACTCACCGGGCTTCGGCCTGAGCGTGGAGATCAGCTCCTTTCGCCACGCCATCATGATGATCGGCTACCAGCGCCTCAAGCGCTGGCTGGTGCTGCTGCTGGCCGCCGCCAGCCGCGACAGCAAGCTCAAACCGGTGGTCTACGCGGCAGTGCGGCGCGGCCTGGTGATGGAGGAACTGGGGCGCGACAACGGCTGCGACGAAGACCAGCGCGGTGAGTTGTTCATCGGCGGCATCTTCTCGTTGCTCGACCGCCTGATGCAGCAGCCCATGGCCGAGCTGATGCAGAACCTGCCCACCACCGAAGCGGTGCGCGCCGCTTTGCTGCAAGGCAGCGGGCCGCTGCAGCCGTATCTGCAACTGGTGCGGGCGGTCGAATCGGCCTCGCTGCACGACATCCGCGACGCCGCCGACGGCCTGATGATGGCGCTGCCGGCGGTCAACCGGGCGGTGTTGCGGGCGCTGGTGGCCGCGCGGCAATTGGATTAGAAGCGCTGGCTGCGCCGGCCCGCGCCCGGCCGCGCCGGGCTGCGCTGGGCAGAGCAGCCCGTCAAGGCTGGCCGCTAAACTCAAGCGCATGTCGCTGCTGCCGCGTCCGGCCACCTGGGCCTCCAACGCCCAGCTCACAGCCCTGCTCGACGGCGCGGACGAGCTGGTGATGCTGTTTGACGCCCGCCAACGGCTGAGCTTTTGCAACCGCAGTGCCCAGCGCCTGCTGGGCTGCGAGCCCGGACAGCCGCTGGCCGTGGCCCTGTCGCGTCTGGATTTCCACTCCTTGTCAGCGCTGCAGGCCGCGCTTGCCGCTGGCCACGGCGATCTGACGCTGGCCCTGCGCCTGGCCGACGGCTCAGCCCTGGCTTGGCAGGCCACCCGGGTGGCGGGCAGCGGCTGGGCCCTGCGCGGGCCGTCGCCCCAGCCGGTGCCGGTACAGCCGCCGCTGGCAGCCGGCGCCACCAGCGACCTGATCCGCCTGCTCTGGGATTCACCCCAGCCACTGGTGGTGCAGGACACGGGCTTTGTGGTGGTGGCGGCCAACCGGGCGTTCTACGAGGTGCTGGGCCGCCGCCCCGACCAGGTGCTGGGCCAGGACCTGGCCTTGGACCTGGCCGCCGACGAGCAGGACGAGCTGGGTGTCAGCCGCGAGCATTGGCTGGCCGCACTGGCCGCCGGCCGCCAGCCTGATCGGCCGGCCGAGTTGCGGCTGCGGGCGCAACAAAGCGGCCAGGCCGGCCAACGCTGGTTCCGCTACGCGCCGCGCTGGGTCAGTGCCGACGACGGCGCGCCCCTGCTGCTGGCGCTGCTGCAGGACGTCACCACCGAGCACCTGGCGCTGCACCAGGCCGAGCAATCCGGCCACGAGCTGGACGGCTGGTTCGACTTGAGCCCGATCGGCATGCTGGTCTACGACGACAGCGGCCTGGTGCTGCGCAGCAACGCCGCCTTCGAGGCGCTGGTGGGCCGCTCACCGGTGCTGTTGCGCGACATGCCGGCCGATATCTGCCAACTGCTGGCCTGGGAGGGCAGCGCGCCCCACCCCGACCTGCAGCGCGACGCGCCGCCGCTGGAGGTGCACGCGGCGGTGGCCCTGCCCGATGGCCGGCGCCAGCACCTGCGGGCCCGGCTGCGGGTGTTTGCCAGCGCCCAGGGCAGCTTGCGGGTGATGGCGGTGGTCGAAGACCGCAGCCTGGAGGACGAGCACGACCTGGCCCGGCTGGAGATCGGCGCGCTGATGCATGCCGGCGGCATCGGCGTGGCCACCTACGAGCCCTCGCGCGGCTGGCTGCACAACCGGCCTGCGGGTGCGCTGGGCGCGGCGGTGGCGGCGCTGCCGCCGCCAGGCGCTGACGATGCTGCGCTGGCCGGCACGGCCCGGGCGGTGTCGGCGGCGGCCTTGCACGGGGTGGGCCGCGAGCAGGTTGACCCGGCCTCGCGCGAGGCCTTCGAGCGTTTGCAACAAGCCCTGCGCGAGGGTCGGCGGGCCCAGCAGCGCTATGCGGTCAACCTGCCCGGCCTGGGCCAGCGCTGGTTGTTGACGCGGGTCGAGCCGGGTGAGCTGGCCGGCGGCCGGCCGACCTTGTCGGTGGTCACCCTGGATGTCACCGAGCAGGAGGACGCGCACCGGCGCGGTGAGCAATTGCTGCGCGAGCTGAGCACCATCCTGGAGGGCACCAGCGCCGGCATCGCTTACCTGCGCGGCGAGCGCCTGGTGCGCTGCAACCAGCGCTTCGAGGCCATGCTGGGCCTGGCCGTGGGCGCCGCCCAGGGCAGCGGGCTGGCCGAGGTGATGCTGGGCCAGCCGGCTGCGCTGGCGCTGCTGCGCCGGGCCCTGGCCGAGCCCGGCCGGCACGAGATCGAGCTGCACCGCCGCAGCGTTGCCGGTGCGGACCATTGGTACACCCTGACCGCCACTGCCACAGCCGGCACGGCGGCCGGCAGCGGCAGCGCGGGCAGCGAGCCCGAGCTGGTGCTGGTGCTCAGCGATGTCTCGGGCCTGAAGGCCCAGCAGGCGTCGCTGGAGGCGCTGGCGCGCGAGCATGCGTTGATGTTCAACCTGTCGGATGTCGGCCTGGCCTACCTGCGCAACGGCCGCATCGAGCGTGGCAACCTGGCCATGGCCCTGCTCACCGGCTACCCGGAGGCCGAGCTGCCGGGCCTGCACCTGTCGGCGCTGTTTGCCGATGACGCCAGCTACAGCACGCTGTGGCCGCAGCAGCAAGATGCCTTGCAGCAGGCCGGCCGCTGGCAGGGCGAGCGCCGCCTGCGCCGGCGCGACGGCCGGCTGCTGTGGGTGCAGGTCAGCAAGCGCCGGGTGGATGACCTGGACCTGCAGGCCGGCCTGATCTGCTCGTATGTGGATGTCGATGAGCGCCACCGGGCCCGTGAGGCGGTGCAACTGCAGGCCGAGCGCACGCGGGCCATTCTTGACTCGGTGTTGGTGGGCATCGTCACCGTGGGCGACGCTGGCATCGAGTGGATGAACCGCTCGGCGCGCCGCATGTTCGGCGGCGAGCTGGCGGATTTTGTCGGCCAGCCCATCAGCGTGGTGGCTACCACCGACGCCGACCACCCGCTGCGCGCCACCCATTACCTGCAAGCGCTGGGTGACGGCCAGGCCGAGACCTTTGAGTGCCGGCTGCGCGGCCGCGATGGGCGTGAGTTCTGGGTGGTGGGCAATGCGGTGGTCACCGGCCGCGGTGGGCCGGCCGGTGGCGGCCAGGCCAGCGTCGGTGGCGTCCAGGCTACCGTCGGTGGCGTCCAGGCTACCGTCGGTAGCGTCCAGGCTACCGTCGGTAGCATCCAGGCCACCATCGGTGGCGGCCCGGGTAGCAGCAGCCAGATCACTTTTGCGCTGCTCGACATCGAGCGCCGCCGCCAGGCCGAGGTCACGATCGCCCAGGCCCAGACCTCGCTGCAGCGCATCATCGACACCGCGCCGATGGCCATCGCGCTGTTCGACGCGCCCAGCGGCCGGCTGCTGCGGCTCAACCACATGGCGGCCAGCTTTCTGGGCCGGCCGATCGCCGTGCTGCTGGGCCGCCCGCCCGAAGACTGGTTTGCCGCTGACGACGCCCGCCAACTGCGCGACGACCTGGCCGCCGCCCAGGCCCGGCCCGAGGGCCAGCGCCGCGAATGGCTGCGGCCCGGCGCGGCGGACCCGGCCGACCCGGCGGACCCGGCTGATCACCGGCCGCAGGTCTGGGACATGCGCATCGTCGCGCTGGACGACACCGGCGCGCCGCAGTTGCTGCTGGTGGCCAGCGACGTCACCGAGCAGCGCCAGGCCGAGCAGGCGCGGTTTGATGCGGCGGTGTCGCAGCGCGAGATGCTGGTCAAAGAGGTGCACCACCGCATCAAGAACAATCTGCAGGGGGTGGCCGGGCTGTTGCAGCAGACGGCGGTGCGCCGGCCCGAGGTGGCCAGCCTGATCAGCGAGGCGGTGGGCCAGGTGCAGGCCATCGCCCAGGTGCATGGGCTGCAGGTGGGGGTGTCGGGGCCGCTGCGCATCAAGCCGCTGGTCGAAGCCATCACCGCGTCGGTGCAGCGCACCTTTGGCCGGCCGGTGTCGGTGCTGGCCACCGGCACGCCGCCGCACCGCTTTGCGCTGCCCGAGGCCGAGTCGATCCCGATCGCGCTGACCATCAACGAGCTGCTCACCAATGCCATCAAGCACAGTGCGCCCGGCGCCGTGCGCTGCGTGCTGCAGTGTGACGAGGCCAGGCTGCTGATCAGCGTGTTCAGCCCGGGCCAGTTGCCCAGCGGTTTTTCACTGACGCAAGTGCCGCCCGGCGTGTCGGGCCTGGGCCTGGTGCGGGCGCTGCTGCCCCGGCGCAGCGCCACCCTCACGCTGGCCCAGGTGGGCAACGAGGTGGAGGCGCGCATCGTGCTGGTGCCGCCTGGCATCACCTTGCTGGAGCCTTTGTGAACTAACGCCGGCTTGTCTGGGCGCGTGCAAGCTCGCAACCCGGCCGGAGCGTCGGTGACAATCGGCGCCTCGCGACAGCAGGCAGGCACGATGGCCGATTCAGGCAGGATTTTGGTGGTCGACGACGACCGGCTGGTGCTGGCCACGCTCACCCATGGCCTGATGCAGGCCGGCTACGAGGTGATCGACGCCGACAACGGCGACGACGCGATCTTGCTGGCGCGCGAGCACAAACCCGACCTGGCGCTGCTCGACATCCGCATGGAGGGCAAGAGCGGGCTGGACGTGGCGGCCTATCTGCGCGAGTACCTGCACCTGCCCTTCATGTTCCTGTCGGCCTTTGCCGACGACGACACGGTGCAGCAGGTCAAGGCGCTGGGGGCGGTGGCCTACCTGGTCAAGCCGCTCGACATCGGCCAGATCGTGCCGGCGGTGGCCGCCGCGCTGGCCAATCTGCCGCAGCGGGCAGTGCGGGCCGCCGCCGCAT
>JANLZT010000068.1:0-7410 GCA_031366465.1 Betaproteobacteria bacterium
TGCCGCCACCGCCATGCTGCAGTTGCTGGCCGGCGAGACCCCCAGTGTGGAGATGCCGCCGCCCCGGCTGGTGGTGCGCGAGTCCAGCCGGCGCATGCGCGGCTGAGGCCGGGCCGGCCCTGCCGGACCCCCGCGCTGCCGGCGCCTTGTCGGCCCGGCCTCAACCGCGCATGCGCCGGCTGGACTCGCGCACCACCAGCCGGGGCGGCGGCATCTCGACGCTGGGGGTCTCGCCGGCCAGCAACTGCAGCATGGCGGTGGCGGCAAGCTGGCCCAGCTCGTAGGCCGGCTGGTGCACCGTGCTGAGCGGCGGGATGGCATAGCCCGAAGTCGGCAGGTCATCGAAGCCGACCAGCGACACGTCCTCGGGCACCCGCAGCGACCGCCGCTGCAGGCCGAGCGCCGCGCCGAAGGCCATCTGGTCATTGGCGGCAAAGATCGCGGTGAAGTGCTGCTGGCCCTCCAGCAAGCGGTTCACGGCCATCATGCCGCTGACCTCGTGGTACTCGCCCGGCACCACCAGCTTGGGGTCGAAGGCGATGCCGGCGGCCTCCAGCGCGGCGCGGTAGCCGCGCAGGCGTTCGGTGGCGTCGGGGTGGTCCTGGTCGCCGGCAATGAAGGCAATGTGGCGGTGCCCCAGGTCCAGCAGATGGCGGGTGGCCTGGCGGCCGCCTTCGAAGTTGTCGAAGTTCAGCGAGAACAGGCCCGGCCCGGCCAGATTGCGGCCGGTGACCACCAGCGGCAGCGAGAGCGCGGCGGCGGCCAGGGCCTGGTCGGTCAGGCGGCCGGTCAGCACGATGATGCCGTCCACCCGGCGCGAGCGCAGCACGTCGATGCAGCGGGCCTCGGCGGCTTCGTTCCAGTGGCCGCTGACAAACAGCGGGCTGTAGCCGGCCGGGTCGAGCGCGTCCTCGATGCCGCGCAGCGCCGCGCCGTAAAACGGGCTGTCGATGGCCTGGGTGACCACGCCCACGCTGAGGCTGCGCCCGCCGGCCAGCCCGCGGGCCATCGGGTTGGGCACGAAGCCCAGGCTGGCAATCGCGTCGTCCACCGCCTGCTTCTTGGCCTGGCTGACCACCGCCGTGCCGTTGAGGATGCGCGACACCGTGCTGGCCGAAACCCCCGCCTTGCGCGCCACGCGTTCGATGGTGCTGGGGCCGGCCTGGGCCTTGTCGTCGGCAAACGCTGCGGTGGGCCGGGGCGCCGGTGGCGTGTTGCGTGACTTCATGGGTGGCCAGCGGTGAGCGTGGCCGGGAGTGTATGTTGGGCCCCAGCGGGGCTGGGCCAGCGGCCGTGAAATCGATTTCAGCGGCCGCGCAGGAACATATTGTCCAGCTCGCGCAGCGTCAACTGGCGCCAAGTCGGCCGGCCGTGGTTGCACTGGTCGGCGCGCTCGGTGCGCTCCATGTCACGCAGCAGCGCGTTCATCTCGGGCAGCGTCAGCAATCGGTTGGCGCGCACCGCGCCGTGGCAGGCCAGGGTGGCCAGCAACTCGTCGCGGGCGCGCTGCACCACGCGCGTGGCATCCACCTCGGCCAGCTCGGCCAGCACTGCGCGGGCCAGCGCCACCGGGTCGGCATCGGGCAGGGCGGCCGGCCGGGCCCGCACCGCCAGCACACCGGGTGAGAGCGGCGCCACGTCCAGGCCCAGCAGGGCCAGCGCGTCGGCATGGGCTTCGGCCAAGGCCAGCTCGGTGGCGGTGGCGGCAAAGGTGGCCGGGATCAGCAGCGGCTGCGACGCCAGGCCGCCGGCGTTGCTACCAGGCTCGCTGCCCGCCTGCGCGGCTTTGAGCCGCTCGTAGACCACCCGCTCATGGGCGGCATGCATGTCGACGATCACCAGGCCCTGGGCGTTCTCGGCCAGGATGTAGGCGCCGCCCAACTGCGCCAATGCGCGGCCCAGCGGCCAGGACTGGGCGGCGGCGGTGGCTGCATTGGGTGGGTTGGACCCGGCCGCCGCGCTGGGCGACGGCTGCCAGCGGGCCGGTGGCTCCTGGGCATAGAGCACCGCCAGGTCTTGCAGGCCGAGCACGGTCTGGCCGGCGTGGCCGGCTGAGGCCCAGGCCGGGCGCAGGGCTGGCGCGGGAGAGCTTGCCGTGTGCGCCAGGCCGGCATCGGACCCGGTGGGGTCGGTCAGGCCTGCGCCCGGTGCCGCGCCGCCGGCCAGGCCGTCCGGCAGGGCCGGCGCCCGCGACAGCGCCAACGCGGCCTCCACCGCATGCCGCACCGCCTGGTGCACCTCGCGGCCATCGCGGAAGCGCACCTCGATCTTGGTCGGGTGCACGTTCACATCCACCCGCATCGGGTCGATCTCGATGAACAGCACCCAGCTCGGCTGGCGGTTGCCGTGCAGCACGTCCTCGTAGGCCGAGCGCGCGCCGTGGCCTATCAGCCGGTCGCGCACATAGCGGCCATTGACATAGGCGTATTGCTGGTCGGCGCGGGCCCGCGCGGCATCCGGCAGGCCGATGCGGCCCCAGACCCGCACACCGGCCCGACCTGTGCCGCTCAGCAGCGCGTCGATTTGATCGGCCTGCAGCGCGCGGCTCTGGCCCATGAAGGCCTCGCCCAGCACCTCGGCAATGCGCTGGGCGCCCTCGGCGGCGCGCCACTGCGCCACCAGCTTGCCCTCGTGCCAGACCGCAAAACCCACCTCGGGCCGCGCCAGCGCATGGCGACGCACGGCCTCCAGGCAGTGCGCGGCTTCGGTGGCGTCGGTCTTGAGGAACTTGCGCCGGGCCGGCGTGGCAAAGAACAGCTCGCGCACCTCGACGCTGGTGCCGACGGCGCGCGCCGCCGGCTGCAACTCGCCGCTGCGGGCGTCCAGCCGCGAGGCAAAGGCCGCTGCGCCGGTGCGGCTGGTGATGCTGAGATCGGCAATCGACGCGATGGCCGCCAGCGCCTCACCCCGAAATCCCATGGTGGCCACCGACTCCAGATCCTGCAGATTGCCGATCTTGCTGGTGGCATGGCGCTGCAGTGCCAGCACCAGCTGGTCGGGCGGGATGCCGCAGCCGTCGTCCTCAACGCTGATGCTGCGCACGCCGCCGGCCAGCAAGCGCACCGTGACCTGGCGCGCGCCGGCATCCAGCGCGTTGTCCACCAACTCGCGCACCACTGAGGCCGGGCGCTCCACCACCTCGCCGGCAGCGATCTGGCTGACCAGCTCATCGGGCAGGGCGCGGATGCTGCGGGCCGGGGGCGGCGGGGCGGTCGGGTGGGGCATTGGCGGATTATCCCGGCCCGGATATTCCCGTCCAAATCAGCCACAGATAATGCCGACCATGGATACCGTGATGACCCTGCTTGATTTCATCCTGCATGTTGACCGCCACCTGCGCGAGTTTGTCGATGTCCATGGCGGCTGGGTCTATGCGCTGTTGTTCCTGATCATCTTTGTCGAGACCGGGCTGGTGGTGATGCCGTTTCTGCCCGGCGATTCACTGCTGTTCGTGGCCGGTGCGCTGGCCGGTGCCGGGTTGATGAACTACCCGCTGTTGATGGGCCTGTTGCTGGCCGCAGCGGTACTGGGCAACCAGACCAACTACAGCATCGGCCGGGCCATCGGGCCCCGGGTTTTTGGCTGGGAGCAGTCGCGCTGGTTCAACAAACGGGCCTTCGAGCAGGCCCATGCCTTCTACGAAAAATACGGTGGCATCACCATCGTTGCGGCGCGTTTCATGCCTTTTTTGCGCACCTTTGCGCCCTTTGTGGCCGGCGTGGCGGTGATGACCCGGCGCAAGTTCAGCTTCTACGACGTGACCGGCGGCGCGCTGTGGGTGGGCAGCCTGGTCACCGCCGGCTACCTGTTCGGCAACATCCCCTGGGTGGCGCAGAACCTGTCCACCATCATCTGGGCCATGATCCTGATCCCCGGGCTGGTGATCCTGCTGGGCGCCTGGCGGGCCCGGCGGCGCCAGCAGCGTGCGGCCTGATCAGGCGGGCTGCGAACGCTGGGCGCGGCGGGTGCGCCACCGGCCTCAAAGCGTGCGCTGCCGGGCCAGCGGCGGGTTGCGCGCAAAGTAGCGGCGGATGCCGGTGTGCAGGGCCTCGACCAGTTGGTCCTGGTAGGCCTGGTCGCGCAGCTTGGCTTCCTCGTCGGGGTTGGAGATGAAGGCGGTCTCGACCAGGATGCTGGGGATGTCGGGCGCCTTGAGCACCGCAAAGCCGGCCTGCTCCACCCGCCGCTTGTGCAGCGCACCCACCTTGCCGATCAGGGCCAGCACCTCGCCGCCGATGCGCAGGCTGTCCTTGATCTGGGCGGTGGTGCTCATGTCGGCCATGGCCCGCAAGACTTGCGCGTCCTTGACCGTGGCAATCGCCACGCCGCCAACGCCATCAGCCGCGTTCTCCTTGTTGGCCATCCAGCGCGCGGCGGCGCTGCTGGCGCCATGCTCGGACAGCGCAAACACCGATGCGCCGCGGGCTGCGGGCGTGATGAAGGCATCGGCATGGATCGACACGAACAGGTCGGCCTGCACCCGGCGGGCCTTGCGCACCCGCTCGTGCAGCGGCACGAAGTAGTCGCCGTCGCGGGTCAGCATGGCGCGCATGCCGGGCACGCTGTTGAGCCGGTCGCGCAACTTTTGCGCCACCGCCAGCACCACATCCTTCTCGCGCAGGCCGGTCGGGCCCACCGCGCCGGGGTCTTCACCGCCATGGCCGGCATCGATGGCCACCACCACCAGGCGGTCGATGCGGCGCTGCTCGTCGGGCGCCAGCGCGGTGGGCGGTGATGGCGCTGGCGCCGGGCTCGATTGCGGCGGGCGCGCGGCACCGGGCTCGGGGATGCTGGGCGGGCCGGAAGCTGGCAAAGCTGGGAGGGCTTGCGGGCGGGCGGGTGTTGCCACGGCCGGCCGCTCGATGCGACCGATGAACTCACCCAGCGCGTCCCGCACATCGCGCGCGGCCTGGGCCGAGGCCGCCTCGCGGTCGCGGATCAGCGCCAGCAGCGGGTCGGGGGCCTCGGTGGGATAGAGATCAAACACCAGCCGGTGCTGGTAGGCGGCCACCGGCGCCAGCGTCAATTGCTGGGGCGCCACCGCCTGCTTCAGGTCGATCACCAGGCGCACCACCCGGGGCTGGTACTGGCCGATGCGCACCCCGGCGATGAAGGGGTCGTCCGCGCGCACCTTGCCCACCAGCTCGCGCAGCGCCGGGCTGAGCTCGAGCGCGTCGATGTCGATCACCAGCCGCGTCGGGTTCTCGGCCAGCGATTGGCGGGCCACCAGGGCCTGGTCGCTTTCGATGGTCACCCGGGTGTAGTCGGCAGCCGGCCAGACCCGCACCGCCACGATGGCTGCGCCAAAAGCCAGGCTGGCGCGGCCCAGGCCCAGCGCCAGCGCGCCCATCTGCTGCAGGGCCTGGCGGCGGCTTGGTGATGTCATGCCAACAAAGCCAGGCCCAGCGCCGTCAATGCCTCGACCCTGACCTGGCGTTGATCACCGTCCAGCGGCTGCAAAAACACCCGCAAATCGGGCAACGGCAGCAGGCCGGCGGCCTTGTCGGGCCATTCGGCCAGCTTCAGCCCGGGCCCGGCAAAGACGTCGCGAAAGCCGGCGTCCAGCCACTCACGCGGGTCGTTGAAGCGGTAGAAATCAAAGTGCGCGGCGTCGCTGCCGGCGGCCAGCGTGTAGGGCTCCATCACGGTGTAGGTGGGGCTCTTGATGCGGCCGGCCACCCCCAGCGCGCGCAGCAGATGGCGCACCAGGGTGGTCTTGCCCGCGCCCAGCGGGCCGTGCAGCTCGATGAAGGCCTGCAGCGTGCCGGGCTGCCGTGCCAGCGCCTGGGCCCAGGCGGCGCAATCGGCCTCGTCGGCCCAGGCCAGCCGGCGGGTTTCTAGAATCACGGGATGGCAAGCAGTCAAGGGCAGAGCGCCGGGGTGGATGTGCAGGCACTGTGGCGGCAACTGCAGGGCTGGGCGGAGGCGCTCGGATTCTCCCAGATCGGTGTCGCCGACGTGGACCTGGCCGACGCCGAGCCTGGCCTGCTGGCCTGGCTGGCGGCCGGCATGCACGGCCGCATGGCCTATATGGCCGCGCATGGCCTGAAGCGGGCCCGCCCGGCCGAGCTGGTGCCCGGCACGCTGCGGGTGATCACCGCGCGGCTGGACTATCTGCCGCGCGACACGACCGACGGCTGGCAGGCGCTGGCATTTGATCGCCTGGCCAACCCGCAGCAGGCGGTGGTGTCGGTGTATGCCCAGGGCCGCGACTACCACAAGGTGCTGCGCCAGCGCCTGCAGCGGCTGGTGGACCAGCTGCAAGCCGCGGTGGGCCCGCGCGGCCACCGGGTGTTCACAGATTCAGCCCCGGTGCTGGAGGTGGCGCTGGCCACCCGCAGCGGCCTGGGCTGGCGCGGCAAGCACACCCTGGCCTTGTCGCGCGACGCCGGGTCGATGTTTTTTCTGGGCGAGATCTTCATCGACCTGCCCCTGCCCCTGACACTGCCGGTGAGCGGCCATTGCGGTGAGTGCCACGCCTGCCTGTCGGCCTGCCCCACCGGCGCCATCCTGGCACCTTACCGGCTGGACGCGCGGCGCTGCATCTCCTACCTGACCATCGAGCATGACGGCGCCATCCCGGTGGATTTGCGCGCGGCAATCGGCAACCGCATCTACGGCTGTGACGATTGCCAACTGGCTTGCCCCTGGAACAAGTTTGCCCAGCGCAGCCCGCTGGCCGACTTCGACCCCCGCGCCGGGCTGGGCAGCGCCACGCTGCTGCAACTGTGGGCCTGGGACGAGGCGGCGTTCTTGCAGCACACCGAAGGCAGCGCGATCCGCCGCATCGGCTATGGGCGCTGGCGCCGCAACCTGGCGGTGGCGCTGGGCAATGCCTGGCGTGAGACCGGGGACGGGTTGCTGGCCACTGCGCTGCAGTCGGCCCTGCCGGCGGCCGGCGCCTTGCTGGCCGAGCACATCAGCTGGGCGCTGGCGCAGCGCGACGGGCCCGACTTCAGGGCGGTGACCGGCGCCGGGTCTTGAACAGCGGCCGCGAGAAATCCACCACCTGCTGGCGGCCATTGCGCACCTCGACCATCAGGCTCGTGCGGAGGTCGGCGTCTTGGGCAGGGCGTGCGGCATGGCCGAGAATCCACTGATCCCCGCGCCCAGAACATGCCAATGCTTGCCGCCCCGCTGCCACTGCCTGTCCAGCCCCCTCTGCCTGCCCAGACCGCCCCGCCCGGCCAGATCCAGGGCCCCAGCCGCGTCGCCCGGCCCAGCATCAGTTGTGTGGTGCCGGCCTACAACGAGGCCGCCAACATCGGCCCGTTGCTGCAGGCCCTGACCGGCACGCTCGACAGCCTGTCGCCGCGCTGGGAGGTGATCGTGGTCGATGACGGCAGCAGCGATGCCACGCCGCTGGCCCTGCTGCCCTGGCTGGACCGCCCGGGCGTGCGCTATCTGCGC